>JAEZAL010000028.1 GCA_023427705.1 Bacillota bacterium
AAGTAGAATAAATAATCTTAGATATGCAATTATGATGGGAGACGATAAACATTTATGTAGAGCTCCTGGAATTGGTAAAAAAACTGCGGGAAGAATTATTTTAGAATTAAAAGATAAAATCAAGAAAGAAGATTTAGCAGAAGGTATTGAAAATATCGGTGATTTTGAAGATATAGTACCTGAAAATGCAAATAATATAGCAGAAGCCCTAGGAGCACTTTTAGCATTAGGTTATTCTGAAAAAGAAGCTGAATTAGCTTTAAAGAAAGTTGATAAAAGTGATAGCATAGAAAATATTATAAAGAATTGCTTAAAAGTTCTTATGGGTTAGAGGTGAGTAGATGGAAAGAATAATAACTCCACAAGAAATTTTTGAAGATGGTAGTACTTTAAGCTTAAGACCACAAAGTCTAGAAGAATATATAGGTCAAGATAAGGTTAAAGAAAGACTAAATATATTTATAAAAGCTGCTCAAAATAGAAATGAATCTTTAGATCATGTTCTTTTATATGGGCCTCCTGGACTTGGTAAAACCACCTTAGCAAATATAATTGCTAAAGAAATGAATGGTGAGCTTAAGATAACATCAGGACCTGCCATTGAAAGAGCTGGAGATTTAGCAGCAATTTTAACTACTTTAAAAGATAATGATGTTCTTTTTATAGATGAAATTCACAGATTAAATAGAAATGTTGAAGAAATATTATATCCTGCTATGGAGGATTATGTTTTAGATATTGTTATAGGTAAAGGGGCAGCTGCTAAGTCTATTAGATTAGATTTACCTAAGTTTACTTTAATAGGAGCTACTACTAGAATAGGAATGCTTACATCTCCACTTAGAGATAGATTTGGAGTGCTTTGCGATATGCAATATTACAATGAAGAACAACTGAAAGAAATAATAATTAGATCTGCATTTGTATTAAATTGTGATATAACTGAAGAAGGGGCATATGAGCTTGCAAGGCGTTCAAGAGGAACTCCAAGAATTGCAAATAGATTATTAAAAAGAGTTAGAGATTATGCTGAAGTGTATT
The DNA here is from genome assembly GCA_023427705.1 of Bacillota bacterium. Lineage (GTDB taxonomy): Bacteria > Bacillota > Clostridia > Clostridiales > Clostridiaceae > Clostridium. The sequence goes on from JAEZAL010000028.1 coordinate 1,042, forward strand.
CTAATTCTTTAATAAGCTATAAAGAAGCAAAAGCTGCTTTAGAGCTTCTAGAGGTAGATGAAAAGGGCTTTGATAGAGTAGATAATAAAATACTAGAAGCTATAATAGATAACTTTAATGGTGGACCTGTAGGTATAGAAACTCTATCATATTTCATTGGAGAAGAGCTAGGAACAATAGAAGATGTATATGAGCCATATTTATTACAAACTGGCTTTATAGTTAGAACATCAAGAGGAAGAGTTGCAACAGATAAGGCTTATGAACATCTAGGAAGAAGTAAGAACAATAGAAGAACTACAGGTGAACAACAAAAATTATTTTGATAATATACAATAGAATATAAGGAGATAATAAAATGAAGGTTAGTGATTTTAATTTTGATTTACCAGAAGAATTAATAGCGCAACATCCCTTAGAAAAAAGAGATGCTTCAAGATTAATGGTTTTAGATAAAAATACAGGTGTTATTGAACATAAATCATTTCATGACGTAATAGAATATTTAAATGAAGGTGACACTTTAGTTTTAAATAACACAAGAGTAATGCCAGCTAGATTAATAGGAGAAAAAGAAGGTACTGGTGGGAAAATAGAATTTTTACTTCTAAAGAGAATAGAAGGAGATAAATGGGAATGTCTTGCTAAGCCAGGTAAAAGAGCTAAAATTGGTCAAACTTTTACATTTGGAGAAGGAAAATTAAAATGTAAAGTTATTGATATTATAGAAGAAGGAAATAGAATAATTGAGTTTTCATATGAGGGTATATTTGAACAAGTATTAGATGAACTTGGAGAAATGCCATTGCCACCATATATTACAGAAAAACTTGATGATAGAGAGAGATATCAAACTGTATATTCAAAGGAAAAGGGATCAGCGGCAGCACCAACTGCAGGATTACATTTTACTAATGAATTATTAGAAGAAATTAAAGCTAAAGGAGTTAATATTGCTTATTTAACTCTTCATGTAGGTCTTGGAACCTTTAGACCGGTAAAGGTTGATGATATAAATGAACATATAATGCATTCAGAATATTATCATTTAGACAAAGAAAATGCAGATATAATTAATGAAACTAAAAAAAGAGGTAATAGGATTATAGCTGTAGGAACTACATCTACTAGAACATTAGAAACAATAGGTGATGAAAATGGCTTTGTTAGAGAACAAAGTGGTTGGACTGATATATTTATTTATCCAGGATATAAATACAAGGTTATAGATGAACTTATTACAAATTTCCATTTACCAGAATCTACATTAATTATGTTAGTTTCTGCTTTAGCAGGTAAAGAAAATGTAATGAATGCTTATAATACAGCTGTAAAAGAAAGATATAGATTTTTCTCCTTTGGAGATTCTATGATTATTAAAGAATAACAATAAAGAGGACGTGAAAAATTGAGTAAAAAAAGATATACTTTGTTAAAAAAAGATGGAAAAGCTAGAAGAGGAAGATTTGAAACACCTCATGGAACTATTGAAACACCAGTATTTATGAATGTTGGTACTTTAGCAGTAATAAAAGGTGCTGTATCTACTATGGATTTAAAAGAAATAGGATGTCAAGTAGAATTATCTAATACTTATCATCTTCATTTAAGACCGTCTGATAAAGTTGTAGCTGAACTTGGTGGGTTACATAAGTTTATGAACTGGGATAGACCTATATTAACTGATTCAGGTGGATTCCAAGTGTTTTCATTATTAGGAATGAGAAAGATAAAAGAAGAAGGAGTATATTTTTCTTCACACATAGATGGTAGAAAGATTTTTATGGGACCTGAAGAGTCTATGCAAATACAAAGCAACCTTGCATCTACTATAGCAATGGCTTTTGATGAATGTATTCCAAATCCATCAACTAGAGAATATGTAGAAAAGTCAGTAGCAAGAACAACTAGATGGCTTGAAAGATGTAGAGTTGAAATGGATAGATTAAATTCACTACCAGAAACTATTAATAAGGAACAAATGCTATTTGGTATTAACCAAGGTGGTTGTTATGAAGATATAAGAATAGAGCACGCTAAAACTATTACTAAAATGGATTTAGACGGATATGCTATAGGTGGTTTAGCAGTAGGTGAAACTCACGAAGAAATGTATAGAATAATAGATGCTGTTGTTCCATACTTACCAGAAGATAAGCCAATATATTTAATGGGAGTAGGTATTCCTAGTAATATACTAGAAGCAGTAGATAGAGGAGTAGATTTCTTTGATTGTGTACTTCCAGCAAGAAACGGAAGACATGGTCATGTATTTACTAAAGAAGGAAAGATAAACTTAATGAATGCTAAGTTTGAGCTAGATACCAGACCTATAGATGAAGGATGTCAATGTCCAGCTTGTAAGAGCTATACAAGAGCTTATATAAGACATTTATTTAAGGCTAAAGAAATGCTAGCTATGAGACTTTGTGTTTTACATAATCTTTATTTCTATAATAAACTTATGGAAGATATAAGAGCAGCTATAGATGGAGGATACTTTAAGGAATTTAAAGAACAAAAGCTTAAAGAGTGGAACGGTAGAGCTTAAAGTATTAATTATCTGTTAATAAGATTGACAGTACTATATAAATACTATATATTTTTTATTATAGACCAATAAAAAAGTTTACATGGAAGGAATGAATTAAATGGAGGCTATATTATCACTAGTAGTACCTTTTGCTTTAATGTTTGGACTTATGTACTTCTTATTAATATTACCAGAGAAGAAAAGAACAAAGAAATACAATGAAATGGTATCAGCATTACAAAAAAATGATGAAATAGTTACAAGAGGCGGAATTATGGGTAAAATCATAATAGTTGAAGATGACTATGTAGTAATAGAAACTAGTGCTGAAAGAACAAAACTAAAGATTACTAAAAATGGAATTGCTACAAAAATAAATAAAGTAGAAGCTTAAGAATAATACCCCCTAGTAAATCATAAGATAGGTACTAGGGGGTGATATTTTATGGAATGGACAAACTATTTTAAAAGCGTTTTAAGAGGGCTTATTTGGGCTCTTGTAGTCACTATAATATCAGCTATAGTTTTTGCTTTTGTAATGAATAGAGTAACTATGGGAGAAAAAGTATTTAACATTATTTATGTAGTAATTTCATGTTTTGCTTTAATATTAGGCTCTGTAATTGCTGTAAAATCATATGGTAGTAAAGGTTGGATTGTGGGATTAGCTGTAGGGTGCATATTTTACATAGCTCTATATTTAATTGGAATAATATTTGGTGCAGAAGCTACCCTAACAATGTATGATTTTATAAAATTTGTATTATGTCTATTTATTGGGCTTTTTTCTGGAATGCTTGGAATTAATCTTTAAAATGAAGTAAGAAGTACTGTCGTTAAATATAAAATTAGAAATTTTATATTTATAATTAAAGTTATAGCGACAGTTCTTTTTATTTTTTATAAAATTATGAATAAAATATGGCAAAAATATACAAACTAAAGAAAAGTTATTGATATTACTTAACATAAGTAATATAATTTATATGAAAAATGTACCAGAGGGGGAAGAACATGAAAGGGAGAAGAAAAAGTAAGAGCAAGAGTAAAAGTTCGATACTATTTATACTTTCTATAACTTTAATTATATCTCTAGCAGCTATTTGTTTTGCAGGGCTTAAAATTGGAGGATATGAAGTTAAGTCATTTTACAATTCAATTACAAAGGGACTTGACCTTCAAGGCGGAGTTTCAGTATTAATGGAAATACAAGAAGAAGATGTTTCATCTGATGTTCGTCAAAGAACAAAGCAATTATTAGAACTTAGAGTTAATAATATTGGAGTAGCTGAAACTGTAGTTACTGAAGAAGGAGAAAAAAGAATACGAATTGAAATTCCTGGATCTTATGACTCTAATGAAATAGTTGAAGGATTAAGCAAGACTGGTAATCTAGAGTTTAAAGATTCGGAAGGAAATGTAGTATTAACAGGAAAAGACGTCAAAGACGCAACAGCAATTTTAGATGATACATACCAGCCAGTAGTATCACTAGAACTAAACGAAGAAGGTCAAACAAAATTTGCTGAAGTAACAGCTAATAATATAGGTAAGGCTATTAGTATATATATGGATGATGAAGAAGTATCATCACCAGTAGTTCAAACTGCTATAACTAATGGTAAGGCAGTAATAAATGGTATGTCATCAATGGATGAAGCAACTAGTCTAGCAGGTGTTATAAGCTCTGGGGCATTACCAGTTTCAATTAAAGCAGTTTCAATAACCAATGTTGGAGCTCAATTGGGATCAGAGGCATTACCAAATGCAGTTAAAGCAGGAGCTATAGGAATTGGAATAATATTTTTATTTATGAT
>JAEZAL010000063.1 GCA_023427705.1 Bacillota bacterium
ATCTAATACTACAACATTTTTAGGATTAACTGGAACTTCGACTTCACCCTTTTGATCTGTAACGACTACTGTTTTATTTTCTTCTACTACTGGTTCTTCAGTTGATGCTTGTCCTGTGCTACATCCAACAACCCCCACTAATAATAACATAACCATACTTACTATGGATAAAACTCTTTTTTTCATTGATAATTCCTCCATTTATTTAAATATTATTTTATACTTAATTAACTTTTAAAAATAGATACATATTTTTTGACTATTTATTTCTCTAATATTAAAATTCATATCATAAAGACAACTTAAATTACCTTCTGTTATCATATCTTCTGTGGTTGTATGATTTATTAATTTTCCATCCTTTAATGCTACTATTGTATCTGAATAACATGATGCAAAATTAATATCATGAATTACAATTATTATTGTCTTTCCAAAATCATTTACCATTTGTCTAAGCATTCTCATCATTTCTGCTGAATGCTTCATATCTAAATTATTTAAAGGTTCATCTAAAAGTATATAATCTGTATCTTGTGCTAATATCATTGCTATATATGCTCTTTGCTTTTGTCCACCACTAAGCTCATCTAAGAATTTATGTTGAATATCTTCCAGCTTCATATAACTTAAAGCATCATCTACAAATTTTTCATCCTCTTTTTTTAGTTTTCCTTCACAATAAGGAAATCTTCCAAAAGAGACTAATTCTCTTATTGTTAATCTTATATTTAAAGTATTACTTTGCTTTAATATTGAAAGTTTTTTAGATAACTCTTTTGTATCCCAATCTTTTATTTCTTTTCCATCAATAAAAACTTCACCTGAATCACAATCTAAAAGCCTTGATATTATTGATAATACTGTACTTTTTCCAGCACCATTAGGTCCTATAAAAGAAGTTATTTTTCCTTCTTCTATATTAAAAGAAACATTATCTACAACTTTTTTACTTCCATAGCTTTTGCTAATATTTTTTACTTCTATCATAGCTTACTCTCCCTTAATAATAGATTTATAAAGTAAATTCCACCAATAAAGTTAATAATTATACTTATAGTTGTTGTAAAATTAAATACTCTTTCTACTAGGAATTGTCCTCCTACCAAAGCTATTATACTTATAAGAGTTCCAACTATAAGAAGTACTGAATGTTTATAAGTTTTTGTTATTTCATAAGTTAAATTAACAACTATTATGCCTAAGAAAGTTATTGGTCCTACTAAGGCTGTTGATAAAGAAACTAGTATAGCAACGAAAACTAATATTTTCTTACTAAACTTATCATAATCTACTCCTAAGTTAATAGCTTGTTCTCTTCCTAAAGACATAACATCTAATTTTTTAAAATCCTTATATAATAAAGCTCCCATTATAACCAGTATTACTACTGATACTAATAAAATCTTTGTATTAACTAAGCTAAATGAAGCAAATAACTTTGCTTGAAGTGCATCAAATTCATTTGGATCTATAATTACCTGCATGAAAGAAGATAAACTTCTAAATAAAGTACCAACAACTGTTCCTACTAATAATAGAAGGAATATATTATTTTTACCTTTTTTCAATACCACTTTGAAAAGTATCATTGCTAATATTACCATTAAAGTACCTGATACTAAGAAGTTTAATGTTTTATTTACCATAAATAGTGATGTTGATCCAAATACAAAGACTACTATTGTCTGCACTAAACTATATAAAGAATCTAACCCTATAATACTTGGTGTAATAATCCTATTGTTTGTTATAGTTTGGAATAATATTGATGCTACTGATATTGTAGTACCTGCTATTAAAATCCCTAATACCTTTGGAATTCTAAGAGATAAATTAAATCTATAATTTTTAGCAGTTAATCCCCATACTACGAATAACACTAAAAATGTTATTGCAACTAAAGATAAAACAATTATTTTTTTCTTATTCTTCTGCATTATTTATTCCTCCTAAATATTAAGTAAAGGAATATTACTGCTCCAATTACTCCAATAGTTAAATCTATAGGAATCTCATATGGGGCAATTATTAATCGACTTATAATATCACATGCTAATACAAAGCTTGCACCAAGAAGTGCAACTATTGGCATATTATTTTTTAGGTTGTCCCCTTTCCATATAGAAACTATATTAGGTATTATTAAACCTACAAAAGGAATACTACCTACTGTAATTACAACTAATGATGAGATTATAGCCACTATTACAACACCTAGATTTGTAACTCTCTTATAGTTTAGACCAAGACTTACTGACATTTCTTCTCCCATACCAGCTAGTGTAAATTTATGTACATATGAAAAAGCTACAATTAATAATGGTATACTTAAATATAATATTTCATAATTCCCTTTTAATACTGTTGAAAAATTTCCTTGTAAAAAGGCGCCCATACTTTGATTAAGATTGTACTTATAGGCAAAAAAATCTGTTATTGATCCTATTACATTTCCAAGCATAATACCAACTAAAGGTATAAAAATAACATTTTTTACTTTTATCTTCTTTAAAATATTCATAAATATAAATGTTCCTGCTAATGAAAATACAAAAGATAGAAGCATTTTTTGAAATATATTTGCTGATGTAAATAGAATTAAAGAAAATAAAACCCCTAGTTTTGCTGAGTCTACTGTTGCTGCTGTGCTAGGTGAAATAAACTTGTTATTACTTATTTGTTGCATAATAACACCACTTATACTCATTCCTACTCCTGCAACTAATATACTTAACAA
>JAEZAL010000251.1 GCA_023427705.1 Bacillota bacterium
GATGCATACTAATGACAGAGATCATACACAAATTAGTATTCAAGATAAAGTTAATTTAAACTTATCAAAAGTTAAAAGTATAGTTGTTACTATAATAGAAAATGAATATACTTTCAATGAAAAAAGACATGAAATAGAAATTCCATTTGAAAAAGTTGGAGTTCATGAAGATTTTACAGTGTTTAACAAAGATAAATTTGCTGAGTATTATAAAACTATAAATAAGAATAATGCTAAAAATCAAGTTTTCTCTGTTGAAATGAAAGAATTAGTTTTAGAAGGTAATGATTTTATTGGACAAGTAGAAGTTAAAAATGAAACTAAGCAGGATATAGAAAATTTATCAGTACTTATCAACCCAATTCCTAACACTGGATTTGGATATTATGGAGACACAGATCCTAAGTTTGATAGAACAAATGGATATTTAAGTTTAAAATCAGGAGAAAGCAGAGTTTTAGACTTTAAAATTGATATAGAAGAAGCCATTAAGAGCTTATATGGTACAAAGCAGTTCTATAAGAGTAGTGCATTAAGAGAAGGAGAAGATATAATCTTAGGTGTATGTATAAGAGGTATGGCTAATGATGAAAATATGATTTTCCCTGATAATAGCACAGGAAGATATATGTATTACTTTAAAGATAAATTAAAGGTTAAGGAAAAAGTTAGAACTGAAGAAGAAGAAAGAGAATTTGAAAGTAATTTAAATTCTGACTTAAGTATGGTAGATTATAGACTTGAGCAATATAATTTTGAAAGAGCAAGAGAAATTATAGATAAATACTTAAATGAAACAGGTAAGTTTAAAGATAGAATAGATGAATATGTTAAGAAAATAGAAGATGCAGAAAAAGCCTACAAGGATGAAGTTGAAGGTGTTAATGGGTTTAGTATTTTCAGACCAAACAGAAAGCTTACTCAAGAAGAAGCTATGCAATTAGCGCGCTATAGAGTTGGAGATAAATTAGGCGATGGTTATTCAATAATTGAAGTTGATGGAAGAGAATGTTTATCAGCAATGTACACATGGAGACAAAATGGAGTAGCACATATCCATGTAGATTTAAATACTGGTGAAGTAAATCTTAACGATGGTTATTTTGGATGGGAAAGATATACTAAGACTGAAAAAGAAGTTCAAATTGGAACTGGATTTGGTTGGGAATCAGTAGAAGAAAAAAATGAAATATAATAGAGCGAAAGGGGCTATTTTTATATAGCTCCTTTAATTTAAGCTTTATATAATAAGAAGAAGTAGTATTTTTGGATATGATAAATAATACAATTGATTAGCTTAGAACATTTACTTTAGCAAGTATAGTTGGTGTAGTTATAGCATTATTCTTATTACTATTAAAGTTACCTGTAATGACTATAGCTATAGGATTTTACTTACAAATATCAACTAGTACAATAATACTATTAATAATTTTAGTAATTGCTACAATAATTCCAATTGTAATATCTAAAGTTAAAAATCAAGAATAAATATAAAAAATAAGATACATATTTGCCACTTAAATTAAACATTAAGGAAGTAATATATAATAAAAAGTTATTATTTTTTATTGATAAAATATAGCATTAATTTGAGAAAAGATATTATATACATACAAAATAAATCAAATTAGTGATAAAATTAAGGAGAGGAAAATATTAGTTAGGAGGAGAATATATGGACTTAGATAGAAAGGTTGTTAGTACCATAAGAGCTTTATGCGCAGATACAGTTCAAAACGCTAACTCTGGTCATCCGGGCTTACCTTTAGGAGCAGCACCTATGGCATATGCGCTATGGTCAAAAGTTATGAATAGTACACCAAAGGATGTAAACTGGATAAATCGTGATAGATTTATTCTTTCAGGTGGACATGGATCAGCATTATTATATAGTTTACTTCATTTATTTAATTATGGAGTCACTATAGATGATTTAAAAGGATTTAGACAATTAGATTCTAAGACTCCTGGCCATCCAGAATATGGACATACTGTTGGAGTGGAAGCAACAACAGGTCCTTTAGGAGCAGGAATGGCTATGGCTGTAGGATTGGCTATGGCAGAAAAGCATCTTTCAGCTGTGTTTAATAAAGAAGGGTATCCAGTAATAGACCACTATACATATGTATTAGGTGGAGATGGATGTTTTATGGAAGGAATTTCATCAGAAGCATTATCATTAGCAGGAACACTAAAACTAGATAAATTAATGGTATTATATGATTCAAATAATATATCTATTGAGGGAAATACAAACATTGCATTTACTGAAGATGTAAAGATGAGAATGCAAGCCTTTGGGTTTAATGTATTTACAGTAGAAGATGGTGATAGTATTGAAGAAATCCTAAAAGTAATTAATGAAGCTAAGCAATCAGTTGGAAAGCCTACATTTATTGAAGTAAAGACTAAGATTGGTAAAGGATGTCCAGCAAAAGAAGGTAAAGCAAGTGCTCATGGAGAACCTCTAGGAGCAGATAATGTAATAGAATTAAAGAAAAATCTAGGTTTACCTGAAGATAAAGATTTCTATGTTGATAAAGAAGTATATAATCATATAGCATCAGAACAAGAAAGAGGTCACAAAGTATACGAAGATTGGAATAAGATGTTTGAAGATTACTTTGTAAAATTCCCAGAAATGAAAGAATTATGGGATAAATATTTTAATGTTGATTATGCAAAAGTATTAGATGAAAGTTCTGAATATTGGCAATATGATAAAAAAGCTAATGCAACAAGAAATTTATCTGGTATTGCAATGAATAAAATTAAGGATTTATTCCCTAATTTTATGGGAGGTGCAGCAGATTTAGCTCCATCAACTAAGACATATTTAAATGGTGCTGGAGATTTCAGTAGTGATAACTATAGTGGTAGAAATATACATTATGGAGTTCGGGAATTAGCTATGGCAGCAATGGGAAATGGAATTATGTTACATGGTGGATTAAAAACATTTGTTTCAACATTCTTTGTATTTAGCGATTATGTTAAGCCAATGGCAAGATTATCATCTCTTATGAAATTACCATTAACATATGTTTTAACTCATGATAGCATTGGAGTTGGGGAAGATGGACCAACTCATGAACCAGTGGAACAATTAACAATGCTTAGGGCAATGCCTAACTTTAATGTATTTAGACCATGTGATTCAACTGAAACAAATATAGGTTGGTATATGGCTATGACATCAAAAGAAACACCTACAGCTTTAGTTTTATCAAGACAAAATCTTCCTGATATAGAAGGTTCAAGTAAAGAAGCTATGAAGGGTGGTTATATAATAGATGACTCTAATGGTGAACCAGAAATTATATTAATGGCTTCTGGATCTGAAGTATCTTTAGCTATTGAAGCTAAGAAGAAATTAGGAAACGATAAAATTAGAGTAGTAAGTATGCCTTGCATGGACATATTTAAACAACAAGATTCAACTTATAAAGAAAAAGTTCTACCAAGAAGTGTAACTAAGAGAGTTGCTATAGAAGCAGGTTCAGGTTTAAGCTGGGGAGAATTTGTTGGATTTGATGGTAAATATGTAACTATGGATACATTTGGAGCATCAGCACCTGCTGAATTATTATTTGAGAAGTTCGGATTTAGTGTTGATAACTTAATTAAAGTTATTAACGAATTATAAAATTTAAATAGCTTAATAGGCACATAAATTTTCTGAAGTAATATTTAGAAGGTTTATGTGCTTTTTATTATATTAAATAGAAATTATTGTAAATAGAAGTGGGGTATATGGTATAATATGTATATGTTTTTTAAATAAATTTTTAGGGTATATAGTTAATTAATGATTTATATAATTAGTAGAAAGTAAGTATTAAAAGGGATGGGGATAAAAAATGATATATGAAAAAATAAATCTTCGTGATATAAATGATAACTTGAAAGATAGTAATGCATATATTAGCGTTTATATACCAGATAATAGTGAAGAAATAAATATAAATAAAAAAAGAAAAACTATAGTATTATGTCCTGGTGGTGGATATGTAGGAACTTCTGATAGGGAAGCTGAACCTGTAGCATTTAGGTTTCTTTCAGAAGGATTTAATGTAGTAATACTTAGATATAGTGTTGCTCCAAATAAATTTCCTAAAGCTTTATTAGAATTATCAGCAACTGTAAGTTATACACGCAAAATGGAAGAGAGTTGGAATGTAGATACAGATAATATTATAGTATGTGGATTTTCAGCAGGAGGTCATTTAGTAGGAAGCTTAGGTGTTTTCTGGGATAAAGAATTTATAACACAAAGCCTAAAAATAAATACTGATAGTATTAAACCAAATGGGCTAATATTATGCTATCCAGTTATTACAAGTGGGGAATTTGCAAATAAAGATTCTTTTGATAATTTATTAGGAAAAGATGCAAGTAAAGAAGAAAGAGAAAAATATACTTTAGATAAATTAGTGTCTGATAAAACTCCAAAAACTTTTTTATGGCATACCTTTGATGATGATGTAGTTCCAGTAGAAAATTCATTAATGTTTGCCAATGCTCTAAGAGGAAAAAACATACCATTTGAACTTCATATATATCCTAATGGTGTACATGGATTAAGCCTTTGTGATGAAAGTACAGCAAATAAAAATAATGATAATCTTATCAATACACATGCAGAATCTTGGTTTAAATTAGCTATAAAGTGGATTAATTCAATTTAATATAGAGTCAGTAACTAAACTTTATAGTTACTGACTTTTTAATTTGGAAAGAGTTTACTTCTATTTATGTAATAAGTGTAGTAATATTTTAAATATAATAAAAGAAATTTCATAGTAAATAATAAATAGTAACCTTAGTTATAAGTTAAAAAAATAATAAAATATATAATAAAAGGTGAAATTAATTAGGAGGAAAAGAGTATATGATAAAACTAATAGCATCAGATATGGATGGAACATTATTAAATAGTAATCATGATATTGACAAAGAAACTATAGATGCCATTAGAGAAGCAGAAGAAGCAGGAATAATATTTGCAATTTCTACTGGTAGAGAATACGATAGTGTTAAGGAAGTATTAGATAAACATAATATTAAAGCGCAATGTATTCTATCTAATGGAGCTGAATATAGAGATGAAGAAGGTAATATATTAGATATTGTTAATATAGATCTAGAAACCGCTAGAAGAATAATAGATACCTTAGACTCTAAAAAGTTTTCAGCAAGAATGTTTACTAATAAGGGGATTTTTACAACATCAACAAGGGAAGAAGCATTGCAAGAAGTTATAAATAGAACAATGAGTTTTAATCCGGAATTGACAGAAAATGAAGCAAGAGAAATATCAGAAAATCTAAGATTTTTTACTGCTTTACAGTATATAAATAATTTAGATGAATTTTTTGCTGATAACTTAGAAGTAAGAAAATTTGTTGCTTTTCATAGGGATATAGAATTAATAGATGAAATGAAAAGAGAAATTAGTAAAATAGAAGGATTAGCTGTAGCTTCTTCTTTTAGAGATAATATAGAAATAACTGATATAAATGCTCAAAAGGGTATAATTTTAGAACAAGTTGCAACTAAATTATCTATAGCTAGAGAAGAGGTAATGATATTAGGAGATAGTTTTAATGACTATTCAATGTTTGAAATATTTGAAGAAACTGTTGCTATGGACAATGCAATTCCAGAAGTAAAAGCCATTGCAAAGTATATAACAGATTCTAATGATAACTTAGGCGTTGCAAAAGCAATAAGAAATGTTTTAAATAATGAAATGAGTAAAATGATAAAAAAATAAGATTTTAAAGACTTCTTTTATAGTTGTGAATTGACTATAAAGGAAGCCTTTATTTTTTATCATAATAAAAAAACTAATTTAGTAAATAATATATTTATCAAGTTAAGTGAGGTGAAATATGAATAATAATTATGATTATTTTTTTAAATGGTTAAAACAAGCAACTAAAGAAGAAAGACATATTCCTGAAATGGAGTCATTTGCTAAAAAGCATCCTATAGTATTTATGAAGTTTCACACTTTATCTAAAGGGATAGTAGATTATGAAGAAAATGATAAAGAATATTTAGAAGCTAAAGAAAAGATAACTAATTTAATAGAAGAAAATAAAGAAAAATTTAAAGAGGCAACTGATGCTGTGAAAAATAAATTTAATGGGAAGTATTTTTAGAAGGAAAACATTAGTTTATTGCATAAAATCCATTAATATAATATAACTATTTTTGTACTTAGTTATATTGGAGGATTATATGCAGCAAAATAATAGATTAAAAGCAGTAATATTTGATATGGATGGGG
>JAEZAL010000191.1 GCA_023427705.1 Bacillota bacterium
ATTCCAAGATCTAATAATGCTCCTCCAGCTAAATCAGGATTATATAATCTATGGTTTATATTAAATTCACTTTTTAATCCAAAACTTGCTGTAATTAATTTAACTTTTCCTATTCTATCTTCCTCAATCCATGATTTCACCTTATTAACAGTTGCTAAAAATAAAGTCCACAGAGCTTCCATTATAAAAACATTATTTTCTTTTGCAAGCTCTATCACTTCTTTACCAGTTTTATAGTTATATGAAAATGGCTTTTCACATAATACATGCTTTTTAGCTTGTACACACTTCTTTGCATATTCCATATGGTAAGTATGAGGTGTTGCTATATAAACTGCATCTATATTATCATCATTTAAAAATTCATTTATATCTATATAATACTTTTCTATATTATGCTTATTAGCAAATTCTTTTGTCCTTTCCTCATTTCTTCCATAAACTGCAGAAAGAATTCCGTCTTTAGTATTTATAACTTCTTTTGCAAAAGAATTAGCTATTCCACCTGGCGCTATTATTCCCCATTTTATCATAAATTCATCATTCCTTTCTTTTATTACTATTATTATATAAAACTTATTATAGTAATATCAAATAAAAAAGGTACTTAAAGTACCTTTTTTGAAATTATTTATTATTTTTTAGCCACTTAATTGCACTATAAGCATGTATAGCTGCTCCAGTAACTAATATATCTTCATTAAATACTACCTTTTCATTGTGCATTGGCTCCCCATATAATGGGTTTTCTTGTTTTGTTCCAGCACCTAGCATAATGTACACACTTGGAACTTCATATGAATAAGAAGCAAAGTCTTCTGAACCCATTCCTCCGCCTTCAAATAAAACAACTGCTTTTTCTCCAATTAATTCCTTCATATAAGAAGTTAATTCTTTAGCTAAATCATTATCATTTGCTAAAGGTGGTACTGAAGATAACTCTATTAATTCAGCTTCTCCTCTAAACATCTTACCAGTAGAAACTACTATATCATTCATTCTATTATATATAAATTCACCTATTTCTTTATCTAAACTTCTAATAGTACCTTCCATAATAACTTGATTAGGTATTATATTTGGGGCATCTCCTCCGGCAAACTTACCTATAGTTACTACAGCAGATTTTGTAGCGGAAATTTCCCTGGAAATTATTTCCTGTAATGATAGATATATATGTGCTGCTATATTTATTGGATCTACACCTAGTTCTGGCATTGCACCATGACAGCCAGTTCCTTTTACAACTATTCTAAATCTATTGCAACCTGCTATACTAGTTCCTAAACCACACAATACAATATTTGAAGGTGTCCCAGAATGTACATGCATTGCTAAAGCTGCATCAACTTTAGGATTTTCAAGCACTCCAGCTGCTATCATTTTTTTAGCTCCTGTGAATCCTTCTTCATCTGGTTGGAAAACTAATTTTACTGTTCCTTCTATTTCATCTTGATTTTCCTTAAGTAGTTTTGCTGCTCCTAAAAGCATTGTTGTATGCATATCGTGTCCACAAGCATGCATACATCCATTTGTTGATTTAAAATCACATTCTGTAGCTTCTGTTACTGGAAGTGCATCCATGTCTGCTCTTAACAAAAATGTTTTTCCTGGTTTCTTACCCTCAATGGTAGCAACTATACCACTTTCACATATTTCTTTTGGATCATATCCAAATTCTTTTAACTTCCCAATTACATAAGCCTTTGTTTTAGGTAATTCAGCACCTACTTCAGGATTACTATGAATTGTTCTTCTATAATTTATTAAATCTTCTTTTATTAATTTAGCTTGCTCAATAATCTTATTCATTAGTACACCTCATTTTATTAAACTTAGTTTTATATAAAGTTTAATATTATAATTTGCATTAATAATAAATTTCATACTATAGTTATTCTAAGTTCCACAAAAAGTTCTATACGGAATATTAGTTGGCTTTGGTAATTTTGTATATTCATCTTGATCTTCACTATATTTAAAAGGCTCTGATAAAACTTTTAATAAATTGGCCATTACACTAGAGTCATCGTTTTTTACTGCTGCTTCAATAGCTTCTTCTACACGATGATTACGTGGAATTACAGATGGATTTGCACTTTTCATTAACTTTATAACTTCACCTTCTTTTTTATCTTGTCTAGATAATCTTTCTTTCCACTTAGTATACCATTTACTAAATTCAGATGTTTCAAACATTATAACATCATCTTTTTTACCTAAAGTTAGGTTTCTAAAAGTATTTGTATAATCTGCTTCATATTTGTTCATTAAGTTTAATAAATCATATATTAATTCTTCATCATCATTTTCTTCATTGAACAATCCTAATTTTAATCTCATACCTGAAATATAATTTTCTAAATATATATCTTTAAATTTAGATATAGCATCTTGTGCCATATCTATAGCTTCTTCTTGATTATCACTTAATAAAGGTATTAATGTTTCAGCAAATCTAGCTAAATTCCAAGCCATTATATTAGGTTGATTTCCATAAGCATATCTACCTTGATGATCTATAGAACTAAATACAGTATTTGGATCATAAGTATCCATAAAAGCACATGGACCATAATCTATTGTTTCACCACATATACTTACATTATCAGTATTCATAACTCCATGAATAAAACCAACATGAAGCCATTTAGCAATTAAGTTTGCTTGCCTTTTAATTACTTCTTCTAATAAAAATAGATAAGGATTTTCTTTATTTAATGCCTCTGGATAATGTCTTTTTATAGTATAATCTGCTAAAGCTTTTAAATCTTCATAACTTGTATACCTAGCAGCATATTGGAATGTTCCTACACGAATATGGCTTGATGCAACACGAGTTAATATTGCACCTGGCTCTATTTTTTCACGTGCTATTGATTCCCCTGTAGTTACTACTGCTAAACTACGTGTAGTTGGAATCCCAAGTGAATACATTGCTTCACTTATAATATATTCTCTAATCATTGGTCCAAGAGCAGCCTTACCATCACCACCTCTAGAATATGGTGTAATTCCCGAACCTTTAAGTTGAATATCAAATCTTTCACCTTTAGGAGTTATATGCTCTCCAAGCAAAACTGCTCTACCGTCTCCTAGCATAGTAAAATATCCAAATTGATGTCCTGCATAAGCCTCTGCAATCGGATTAGACCCATCTATCAACTTATTTCCTGATAGTATGTCTACTACTTTTTCACTTTCTAAAGGTTCTAAATTTAATCCTAAATTTTCTGATAATACCTTATTAAAAACAGCTATTTTAGGATCTGGAACAAAACTAGGAAGCTGTTTTGTATAAAAAACTTCCGGTAATTCAGTATAACTGTTCTCTATATTAAAACCAGTATCAAATACTCTTTCTCTTTCTCGCATTATATATTTCCTTTCTATCTAATATTTATTTTAGTTTGTCTTAGTATTATTTTTATTATTCAAATCTATTTACTAAATAGTATATTAGAAGCTTAAAATACTCCTATTCAAACTATAATGTACTTAATTTTTAACCTTATCTTACATCATGAGAATAGCATAGTCAATAATAACTATTATTAGTTAATTATTCTAATTATCTGTTAAATAATTATTAAAATTGCATATTTTTGTATATAACGTTATAATAGAATATATAAATAATAAATAGTTTTAGGAGGGTAAAAACATGGAAATCAATTTTGAAAAAAAATATCAATTGTTTATTGATGGAGAATGGAGAGACTCTTCAGATGGATCAACAATAAAAACTTATAATCCAGCAAACGGACAATTATTATCAGAAATTGCTGATGCTTCTGAAAAAGATGTAATCGATGCTGTTATGGTTGCAA
>JAEZAL010000201.1 GCA_023427705.1 Bacillota bacterium
TTCCAGTAGATAATTGGTTTTTATAAGCAAAGTTAAGTTCATTTATAACTTTTTTAAATTTATCTCCACCTAATCTCTTTTTTAACCTATCCATACTTGAATATATGTAATTAAACCATGTATTTAAACCTTCTTCATATCCATATAAATTAGTGTATTCTATTTGAGCTTCAATAACATATTCTTTTAATGTATTTTCTATACGTTCTTCCAAGCTTGAAGATAAAAGAACTATATCACCAGAGCGAAAGAAGTTAAAAAATTCTTGAGGAATAAAGTTTTTACCTATATTTTTACCTTCATCTTCAAACACTATATATTTATATCCTACATTTTGTGCTTTTATTAACTCATAAGCTAAATTATTTTCAAAGTTTATTTGAGTGGGTTGTGGATTAACATGGGCTCCAAAAGAAGATCCCCTATGATTAGCTATTCCTTCTAAGTCAATTGAATTTTTTAATTCTTTCAATAACTTAGTTTTACCAGAACCAGTATATCCAGTTAGTACTAAGGGTGTATAATTCTGATTTTCTTTTGAAAGAGAATTTAATAAGTAGTTACGGAAAGCTTTATATCCTCCTAAAATTCTTGGAACATCCATATTTAATTCTTCATTTATCCATTCTTGAGCTATTCTAGATCTAGAACCACCTCTAAAGCAATAAATAATAGTTTCTGGGTTTTCTTTAATAAAGCTTATCCACATATTAACCCTATCTTCTTTAATTTTTCCAGAGACAAGCCTATACCCAAGTTTAGTAGCTTCTTCGTTTCCTTTTTCTTTATAACAAATACCGATTATGTGTCTTTCTTCATTATTTAGTATTGGCATATTAATACTATTTATAAAAGCTCCTTTTTCAAATTCTATAGGAGCTCTTACATCTACTAATGGAATATTATTTAGTACTATATTTTTAAAATCCTTTACTTCATATAATTTTTTATCTATCATAAATTCAACCTTCTATTTTAAAATTTTTTCTAATAGTAAAAATTATATAGAAATATTAAAAATATTTCAATTATTGTGACTAAGTTACATAAAAATAATTATTTATGAATTACAATATAAATATAAAGAATTACATAGGAGATGGTAAGATGTTTGGATTATTTAATAAAAGCACTGGAAAGGTTATAAATGTTAATGATATTGATAATTTAATTGGAAAGATTAATTTAATAGATATAAGAGAACCTTTTGAATATAAAAGAGGTAGCATAAAAACTGCAAAAAATATACCAATGGGAGAACTTTTAGAAGAACCAGAGAAGTATTTAAATAAGGATAAGGAATATCATATTCTTTGTCAATCAGGGGGGAGAAGTCAAAGAGCTTGTAGTAAGTTAACTACTTTGGGTTATGATGTTGTTAATGTGTCTGGTGGAGTAGGTTCTTATGCAGGAAGTAAAAGAAAATAGTAAAAGATATTTTTTTATACATTATGAATATGTATAATTAAAGTAGTAATTCAGTAAGATTGAGCATTAAAGTATTAATCAGGTTGTTTATAATAAATATTGGGAGGTTTTGATATGAAAAAAATACTAATAGTTGGTGGAGTTGCAGGTGGAGCATCAGCTGCTGCAAGACTAAGAAGATTAAGTGAAGAAGATAATATTATTATGTTTGAAAAAGGGCCTCATGTTTCTTTCTCAAACTGTGCACTTCCATATCATTTAAGTGGAATAATTGATGAATCTGATAAGCTAGTACTTATGAGTCCTGAAAAATTTAAGTCACAGTATAATATTGAAGCAAGGGTAAATAGTGAGGTAATTTCTATAGATAGAGAAAATAAGGAAATAGAAGTGAAAAACTATTTAACTGGAGAGGTTTATAAAGAAAGTTATGATAAATTAATTTTATCTCCAGGAGCAAGACCAATAGTACCTAATATTCCTGGTATTGAAAAAGTAAATGTTTTTACAATTAGAAATGTAGTTGACATAGATAAATTAAATAAATTTGTTAAAGAGCTTAATACTAAGGATGTAGCAGTTATAGGTGGTGGATTTATCGGAGTAGAAGCTGCTGAAAACTTAAGAGAAGCAGGATATAATGTTTCATTAATTGAAGCATTAAATCAAATATTAAAACCTTTTGATTATGATATGGTTCAAATATTACATAAAGAAATTTATGATAAGGGAATTAATTTAATTGTAGGCGATAAGGTAGAGAATTTTGAAGAAAATAAAATAGTATTAAATTCTGGTAAAAAGATTGATGCAAAGGCTGTAGTAATGGCAATAGGAGTTGCACCTGAAACTACTTTAGCAAAGGAAGCTGGACTTGAAATTGGAGTAACTGGAGCTATTAAAGTAGATAGTAATTATAAAACAAGTGATTCTGATATATATGCAGTTGGTGATGCAATTGAAGTTTATCATGCATTAAGTCATAGTGCAACAAAGGTATCTTTAGCAGGTCCTGCATTAAAGCAAGCAAGATCAGTAGCTGATCATATTAACGGGAAAAAAGGAATAAATAAAGGTTATATAGGATCTTCAGCTATAAAGGTATTTGATTATAATGCTGCATCTACAGGGTTAAATGAAGGACTTATAAAAGCATTAAATATGAATATAAACTATGATATAGTAAGGTTAATAACAAATGATAAGGTAGGAATTATGCCAGATTCTAAGCCTCTTCACTTTAAATTATTATTTGAAGTACCAACAGGAAAAGTATTAGGTGCACAAGCAATAGGATTAGGTGATGTAGCTAAGAGAGTAGATGTAGTTGCTACATTAATTAAACTTGGTGGAACAGTAGAAGATTTAAAGGATTTAGAACTTTGTTATGCACCACCATATAGTACGGCTAAGGATGTTGTAAATTACGCTGGATATATTGCTTCAAATTTATTAAATGGTGACTTTAAACAAGTTAATGTTGATAAAGTAAGAGAATTAGTAGAAAGCAATGCTTATATTATAGATGTAAGAGAAATTAGAGAATATGAAAATGGACATATAAAGGGAGCAAAAAATATTCCGTTAAGTCAATTAAGAGAAAGAGTTAATGAAATTCCAAAGGATGTTCCAGTTTATTTACACTGTAGAACAGGACAAAGAAGCTATAATGCTGCTTTAGCATTACAAAATCTTGGATATAAAAATGTTCATAATGTAACTGGTAGTTTCTTAGGATTATCATTCTATGAATATTATAATGATGTAACTACAAATAGAGAAAGTATAGTTACAAAATATAACTTTAGATAATATCAAATTTAAATAAATATTAATTATACTACGATTAAATGAGGAGTTGCTTAGGTAACTCCTCATTTATTTTAATAGAGAAAAGAGATGAAGTTTATAGATATTTTATGTTTTTAACAATATTTTATACAAATATTTTAATAGAATATGCTAAAATATAGAGTATAAGATAAAATGTGGAATATAAATATTACTATTTAGTAGAATATTTTTTATAAATAAGTAATAAAACAATGGAGAATGGAGAGTGACATTATGAAAAAAGTAGAAGAAAGATTTTTAGAATATGTCAAGATTAATACAAAATCTGATGAAACAACTAGAGTAACACCAAGTACTAAAGGACAGCTGGTGCTTGCTGAAATATTATGTAATGAATTAAAAGAGTTAGGTTTAAAAGATGCAAGAATAAGTGAGTATGGATATGTATATGCAACCTTAGAAAAAAACTGTAATAGGGACTTACCTTCAATAGGGTTTATAGCTCATATGGACACAGCTCCTGATTACAGTGGAGAAAATGTAAATCCTCAAATAGTTGAAAATTATGATGGTGGGGATATTAAATTAAATGATTCAGTAGTTTTATCTCCAAAATTTTCACCAGAATTAAAACTGTATATAGGACAAAGATTAATTACAACAGATGGTAATACTCTTTTAGGAGCAGATGATAAGGCTGGACTTGCAGAAATAATGACTGCAGTTGAGTACTTAATAAATCATCCAGAAATAGAGCATGGAGATATAAAGATTGGATTTACTCCAGATGAAGAAATAGGCGAGGGTGCAGATCACTTTGATGTTGAAGGCTTTGGAGCAGACTTTGCATATACTATGGATGGTGGAAGAGTAGGAGAATTAGAATTTGAAAACTTTAATGCAGCAGGTGTTAAAGTTAAGATTACAGGTGTTAATGTTCATCCGGGCTATGCTAAAGATAAAATGTTAAATTCTATTATGGTAGCTAATGAGTTTATTAATAGCTTGCCACTAGATGAAGTTCCTGAAAAGACAGAAAGATATGAAGGTTTTTATCATCTTACAGATATAAATGCTACAGTTGAAAATACTACATTAAGTTATATTATTAGAGATTTCTTTACTGATACTTTTGAAGCAAGAAAAAATAAGCTTAAAGAAATTGAAAAAGAATTAAATGAAAAATACGGTGAAGGAACTGTAGTTGTAGAAATTAAAGAGCAATACAGAAATATGAAGGAAAAAATAGAGCCTGTTATGCATATTATAGATAACGCTAATGAAGCAATGATAGAAGCAAATGTTACTCCTAATATTAGACCGATAAGAGGAGGTACAGATGGTGCTAGATTATCATTTATGGGATTACCAACTCCTAATATATTTGCTGGGGGAGAAAACTTCCACGGAAAATATGAATATGTACCAATCGAATCAATGGAAAAAGCTGTAGAAGTAATTATTAACATAGTAAAAAGATACGGTAAATAATTAAAAAATGAAAAAATGAAAAATAAAAGAATTATGGATAAAAACTCCCTATTAAGGGGAGTTTTTATAAAATGCTTTAAGTGATTTTAAACATATTACAACACTAGTCATGAAATATTTATAATATCAATGCGATCCATAGTGCTTAATACATAATTAAAGGAATAAACTCCTTTGGAGTTTAAAAATTTCATAATTCAGCTTGTCTGAATTATTTCCTGAAATTTTCATTTTACATTATTCATTTTTCCTTGGGGGTGTTTATAATTAATAATTATGATATTTATATTTTAGTTAAGTTAATATTAAGTATATATATAGGGTGGACAAGTATAGATGAAAATAAGCTTACTTTAATAGTAGTATCATTTATAGTAATTTATATTATAATTATTTTCATTAAGGGAATGTTAGCAAATAATAAAACTTATTTTAATGGGATTTCTGTAATTGAGGGAGTTTTAATATTATTTATTATTAAATATATACCTTTAGCTATTTTAATGTTTAGCATATTGATGGTGGAGTATATTGTAAAAGAAAAGAAGCCTATTTTTACCCTATCATTTAGTTTTTTACCAATAACTTTTCTGATAAATAATAGTAATTTTAAGAATGTAATTATAATATTTACTCTATTAATAGTATTAATAATTAGTAATGAAAATAAAAATAATAAAATAAAAGATATAGATTTAAATCAAGAAGAACAACGAAAGAAAATATATAGTTTGCAGAAAAAGTTAGCTGATGAAAGAAATATACAGGAACAAATTCTTTATACAGCAAGATTAGAAGAAAGAAATAAAATATCAGCAAGGCTTCATGATAAAATAGGACATACTATTTCAGGTACATTGCTACAGT
>JAEZAL010000205.1 GCA_023427705.1 Bacillota bacterium
TCATATAAACAAATATTAAAACTGGAATTGCTACTATAGCTGCTGAAATTAGCATTTGTATAATTACGCTTGCTCCTTGTTTTACTACAGCTGTTTCTGATACCCAATTAAACTTAGGAAAATATAAGTTTACTATTACTCCTATTATTGGTACTACTATAGAAAATATAATTGTTATAATCATAAGCCAAGCTATTTGAGCTAATGATAGCTTTAATGAAATTGCAAATATTATATCTGAAACTACCACTGCTGGCACAACTAAAATTAAATTTAATGCTATCTTTGCTTTAAATATTACTGTTGGATTTATTGGACTACATTTTAATATCCATAAATTCCTTCCTTCTAATGATATAGATGAATTGGTTGTACAAGATAAAACTAAAATTCCACATACAACTAATATGACAAATACAGGGATAACTTCTTTTACAAGTTCTACTTCAAGGATACTAGCAAGTACACTTTCTCCCATAAATAAAGTAGCTATTGACATGCCAAGTAATAATATTGGTCCGATAATTGTATTTATTACATATATAGGTGATGCAAAGTATCTCTTTATTTCTTTTTTTAGTAAAGCTATTAACTGTGTAGAACTCTTCATCTCTTTTATTTTATAATTAGCCTTTTTATAACTTTCTTGAAGTTTTGAAGTTATGCTCTTAAAGCTATTATTAAATATAACTACAAACAATGCAAAAACCAATACTGATAGTACTAAAAATAACAAAGTATCTATAATGTTATTATTTGCTAGACCTCTTACAGCTAAAATTGCTGGAGGATAAATTTTCAAAATACCTTCTGTAATAGAAGCACTATTAGCAATAAAATAATTTATAAAATCATTTGCTTTAAAAGATATTATAAAAAATAAAAATACAATTAATAAAGTTCCTAATGTAATTATTAAATTCTTATATTTAAATCTTGATGATACATAACTTATACCAAAAGCAAGTATTGAAGATAAAACTATTGGAATAAGTGGTAAGGCTAAATATACTAATACTAAATTTAAAAAGAATAATGGTGATAAATTACTATATCTAAAATAAATTATTGCTGATGGTATCAAAACAAATAGTAAAAAGAAATAATTAACAATTAATAATTGTGCCATTTTTGATATTAATATATCACTTTTCTTTATTGGTAAGCTCATAAGTAAATCATGATCTTTAAAGGAAAATAAAGTTCCTTGAGCTTTATATATTGAAGTAAAAAATATCATTCCTGAGCTTAATATAAAACCTGTTACTAAAAGAATATCTAACATCCCTATTTGTTGTAAGCCTTTTGCTAAAAGCTCAAAGTATATTATTGCTACAATAAAAAACATAATAGCACTAAATACAATTGTTCCAGCTAAAAAAATAGATTTATTTCTTTCAACACTTGATTTTTCTTTAGTAAGTTTATTAATTCCAATAGAGGCAATTAAGTTTACTTTTAAAAGACTTCCTAACTTACTCATTATCTATCAACTCCATAAATATATCTTCTAAGGAACTATTTCCTTTTACATCTTCCATCTTTCCTTGAGACACTATAACTCCATCCTTAATTATAGCTACTTTGTCACAAAGCTTTTCTGCTACCTCTAAAACATGTGTTGAAAAGAAAATTCCTACTCCTTCTTTGCATAAAGCCTTCATTTCTTCTTTTAATAAATGTGAAGCTTTTGGGTCTAAACCAACAAATGGCTCATCTAAAATTAATAACTTTGGTTTGTGAAGTAAAGCAGAAATAATAACTAATTTTTGCTTCATTCCATGAGAATATGAAGATATTAAATCTCCTAAGAAGCTTGTCATTTCAAATTTATCGCTGTAATGTTTAATTAAATTTTCTCTATCACTTTTTGATACATTAAAAACATCTGCAATAAAATTTAAATATTGAATTCCAGTTAATGATTCATAAATATCTGGATTGTCTGGTATATAGGCAATACTACTTTTACACTTAATTGGGTCCTCTTTAATTGATACACCATCAATTAATATATCTCCATCTTCAAAATCTAGAATTCCAACTATAGATTTTATAGTTGTAGTTTTACCTGCCCCATTATGACCAATAAAAGCAAATATTTCACCAGATTTAACTTTAAGAGAAATATTATTTACAGCTTTTTTACCATTTTTATATGCTTTTGAATAATTAATTACTTCTAACATATTTACACCTCTTTTATTCTATCTGTTATATTAATACTATAACAACTATAATAAAAAATCAATAAATTTTTATAATTTTTTCTTTACACTTTGTTCATATATGGTAAAATTATATAAGTCGGTATTCATTGAAACCGAACTTTGCAAAAATTTTTTTTTGCCGAATTATATCCTTAAAAAGGAATAAGAACGGAGGAGTTAAAATGTTAAATACTAGAGGGGTGGGTAAATCCCACGAAAACGTTAGGAAGATGGTAGTAATTGCTATGCTATCCGGGATATGTTTATTTTTAGGATTAACAGGTCTTGGATTTATACCTTTACCACTTTTCAAACTAACAATCTTACATTTACCAGTAATAATCGGAGCGATAATTGAAGGACCAGTTGTAGGTGGTTCAATAGGCCTAATTTTTGGTTTATTCTCAATTTATCAAAATATAACAGCTCCAACACCAATGTCACCATTTTTTTATAATCCATTAGTATCTATAGTTCCTAGAGTACTAATTGGTGTTTTATCTTATTACATTTATAAACTTATAAGAAATAAGCTTAAAAATATTAAGTTATCAATTACTATTGCTGCAGTTTGTGGTTCTTTAGTAAATACCATAGGTGTACTTGGTACTGTATACTTAATTTATTTTAAAGATTATGCTGAAATACTTATGTCAAAAGGAACAATTGCCTCAAATTCAGTAAGTGCAGTTACTACAGCACTATTAACTGTAATAGGTACAAATGGACTTGCAGAAGCAATATTATCTGGTTTACTTGTGACTCCAATAGTAATTGCTATATTTAAAATGCAAAAGAAAAGTATTTAAAAAATACTAATACCGTAATTAGCTTTCTAAGGTTATTTGAATTTTATTCAAATAACCTTTTTATTTTTTATTATATTTTTAAATAGTTTGTACTATTATTTTGATTAATAAGCATGTACTTCCTATATTGTAATTAATTTTATAGTTTATTGATTTTATTTTTACACAACATAATAGTACAAAGTTATTAAAAAGCTTTGTATTAAGTTTTAGGGAGGTATTTATTATGACAAGTAGTTCAAAATTAGTTCCAGAAGCAAAACAAGGATTATCAA
The DNA here is from genome assembly GCA_023427705.1 of Bacillota bacterium. Lineage (GTDB taxonomy): Bacteria > Bacillota > Clostridia > Clostridiales > Clostridiaceae > Clostridium. The sequence goes on from JAEZAL010000205.1 coordinate 3,295, forward strand.
AATTTAAAAATGAAGTAGCTAATGAAATGGGAGTTCCATTCTCAGACTACAACGGAGATCTATCTTCAAAACAATGCGGTAGCGTTGGTGGAGAAATGGTTAAAAGAATGGTAGAACAATACGAATCAAAACTTAAATAAAACTAAATAATAAAAAGCTATGTATAGGTGTAACCTACACATAGCTTTTCCATTTAAGATAATATAATTTTCTACTGTTCTTACAGATTATTAATAGCAGCTTTTACTGCTTCTACATCTTCATCTGTTCCTTGTCCATCAATTTTACGAAGACAAGTAATTCCATATTCAGCTTCAATTTTATCAGCTGCAAAACAATATGATTCAGCATGTTTATCCATGCTACCATTTACAACAACACCACGAACTAATTCTTTGTTCTTATCTAAAAATTCTCTTGTAATTTGTGTAATTTGACCAAATCCTTCATTACGTGTAACAAGAACACATTCTTCATTTAATTCCTCACTAACACTTTGTGTTGGCA
>JAEZAL010000217.1 GCA_023427705.1 Bacillota bacterium
TCCATCTACTGATGCTGGTATTTAAAGTGCGCCATCATTTACTAACTTAACAACTTCTGCTCTTAATACTTCGTCATAATTTACTCCTGTAAGCTTCCAGTTATTATCTATACTTCTTTCAATAACACCTTTTTTAGTATTAACAATATAATCTGTAATTAAGTCTCTCATATCAGAAATATTATCATTATTTGTATCATGTATCTTTTCATGTGTTCCTGGTTCAAATACTCCTGATCCCACTAATACTGAATCATATCTATAGTTGTTTACTGATAGGTATACTACATCAGTATCTTCAACAACTTTACCATCCTTTTGGAATTTAAGGTTTTCAATCCTATTTCCTGGTGCTTTAGCAATATTTATTTCATAGCTAACTCCACTAAACATATCATATTGATATAATCTTATATCAGGATTTAAAGATACTGTTAAATCTCCATTATTAAAAGTATTGTAAATGGAGGAAGTCCATTCCATAAAGCTCTTAAGTTGTTTTCCTGTAGTTTTTACTGTATAAAGCTTATTATCATATTTATAAATCTTAGATACATCTGATTTCTTTATCTCACCAGATTTCATATTAGAATCAGCATCAAATAAAGCTGCTGCTGATACAAGATATACGTCAGCTGGATTAATATCTTTGTCCTCTAAATGTTTAGCACTATTATACAGTTGAACTTCATTTACGAAATCTGTTACTCCTTGATCTCTAACTAAAGATTCTGGAATATCTGCAATTTCATTTTCATCTGCTAAACTTGGTCCTACAAGATTACCTATAGGTGTTTCAGCATCTTTCTTAGCTCTTTCATCATAACTACTTAATGAATTTGCTAAGTCAGCATCCTCGCTAACTCCAGATGTACTAATGAAACTTCCTACCTTGTTAGTTATTTCATTATTTGCATTTAAATTTATTACAACTTTTCCTAAGCTTCCTCCATTATTGCTAGGTTGAATTAAAATTGTATCTCCTACTTTTTCTTCGAGGTTAGTCATATGACTATGTCCCATAATTATTACATCTATTTCTGGATTACCTTCTGCTATTTCTTTTGCAGAGTCTCCACCATATTCGCCTTCGAATCCCATATGAGCACTTACTACGTAAACATCTGCTCCACCTTCTTTTGTTTTTATTACCTCCATTACTTTTTTAACTTCTTCTACTGGATTTGTTGGAGTATATCCTACTAAATTAGGTCCATCCCATCTAGTGATATGTGGTGTAACAACTCCAATTGTTGCAACTTTTACTCCATTTTTTAAAGTTTCAATATTATATGCATCAAATACTCTTTTACCATCTTTATAAAGATTAGCACATAATACAGCTATATTAGCGCTTTTGGCTTGATTTGTTATAGCAAATAACTTATCCATTCCAAAATTAAACTCATGGTTACCAAAAGTATAGGCATCATATCCTATTTTACCTAATCCTAATATCATTGGATTTACTGCATCATTTAAAAATAAATGATTATAGTTTCCTTGAATGGTATCTCCATTATCAAGAACAATAGTATTTTCATTTGCAACTCTTTCTTGCTGAATTAATGTTGCTATTTGTGTTAATCCTCCATCTGACTTTGTTGCTCTTGCATAGTCATATGGAACAAATCTGCCATGCAAATCTGTTGTAGCAAGAATTTGAATTGTTTTCGTTGATACTTCGTCTGCTGTAGCTTTTACTAAATTCATCGGTAAATTACCAATAATAAAAGTAAAGGCTACAACTGAAGCTAAGAATTTCTTGAAATTCCCCTTTTTAATTCCCATTTTACCCCTCCTAATATTTTATTTATGTTATTTTAATAATAACCGTATTAATTTTATGATTGACTATAATTATTTAATCTTATTGAATTTATTTACTTATCTGTATTATTTTTACATTTAAACCCAAAAAAAATTTGTTGGTAAAAATAAATAGACATCTAGCGTTGACTTAGATATTTACTATCTATATAAAACTCTTAGATGTCTATTTTTCAAATAACCAATCTTTTAAAAATAATTATTTATTACTTTCATTCCAATCCTTTAAAAATTTTTCTATACCTATATCTGTTAAAGGATTCTTTGTCATTTGAGTTAAAACATTATATGGAATTGTTGCTATATGAGCTCCAGCTAATGCTGCTTCAATACTATGAATTGGGCTTCTAACACTAGCAGCTATTATTTCTGTCTCTAAATTATGAATTTTAAAAACTGATGCTATTTCTTTAATAAGCTCAATCCCCTTACTTCCTATATCATCAATTCTACCTATAAATGGACTAACGTAGCTTGCCCCTGCTCTTGCTGCTAATAAGGCTTGAGCAGTAGAAAAAATTAATGTTACATTAGTTTTTACTCCCTTAGCTGATAATATATTAACTGCCTTCAATCCTTCTATAGTCATTGGAATTTTTATAACTACATTTGGATGAATTTTAGTAAGTTCAAGAGCTTCTTCTACCATTTCAGTATGTTTTAAGCTTATAACTTCAGCACTTATAGGCCCATCAACAATAGATGTAATTTCCTTTATTACTTGCTTAAAATCTCTTCCTTCTTTTGCTATAAGGGATGGATTTGTAGTTACGCCACAAATAACACCCATATCATTTGCAATTCTGATTTCATCTACATTAGCTGTGTCTAGAAATATTTTCATATCTCATTCCCCCATATATAATATTTTTTATCTTAATATGTTATCTCTTACCTGTATCAAAAGGTTCTCCAGAAGCCTTAGGTGCTTGTGATGATTTAGAGAATAATACTAAAGCTATTAAAGTTACTATATAAGGGAATGTTTTTAGTATTACTCCAGGTATTTGAGCTAATGATGGTATAACTTGTGAAACATTGGCAATTGTTGAAGCAAATCCAAAGAAGAAAGTTGCTCCTAGTATTCCAAGTGGTTTCCATTGACCAAATATTAATGCTGCTAAAGCAAGGAATCCTAAACCAGCAACATTACCATTAAATTCGCCTGAATATGTTAATAGTATTATAGCTCCACCTAAAGCTGACATTCCTCCAGATATCATAACACCTATATATCTCATTTTAAATACGCTAACTCCAGCTGCTTGTGCTGCTTGAGGGTGTTCTCCACAAGCTCTTAATCTTAAGCCAAAACTAGTCTTATATAATAAGAATCCACTAACTAATAATATTACTAATACTAACCAAGTAGTAGCATATGTCTTAGTGAAGAAAAGTGGTCCAATTACAGGTATTTCTGAAAGTATTGGAATATCCCTAGGAATAAATCCATTAGCTACTCTTATATTACCACTACCTGTAATATTTCTTGCTAAATATATTGTTAATGCTCCAGCCATCATATTAATAGCTGTACCACTTATAGTCTGATCTGCATTTAAATTAATACTTGCAAAAGCATGAAGTAATGAGAATAATACTCCTACTATTACTGCTACTAATAATCCAATCCATAATGCCCCTGGCACTCCGCTTGCTTGCAATTTAGAAACTGATAAAGCTCCAGCAAAAGAACCAATTATCATAAGTCCATCTAACCCTATATTTACAACTCCACTTCTTTCACAATAAAGTGCTCCTAAAGCTGTTATTAATAAAGGAATTGTATAAGAAATTGCATATGGAAAAACTTGTTCAATTAAACTCCACATTATTTTTCCACCACCCTTTCAGTAGAAATATCTTTTTTATTAGACTTGTCCTTTTTAGCTTTTTTAAACTTTTTGATAACTTTATCCATTATCATACTAGTTGCTGCAAAATAAATTATTGTAGCCATTATAGTATCTGCAAGTTCTGGTGGTACTTTTACAGCAGCATTCATAAATCCTTTTCCTACATACAATAATCCAAAGAATAATGATGAGAAAACAACTCCAATAGGATTACTTGCTCCAAGTAAGGCAACTGCTATCCCATCAAAGCCTTGGCTTGGCATTACACCTATTTGCATTATATTTGCATTTCCTGTATATTGTATTGCTCCTGCAAGACCTGATAAAGCACCAGCTATCATCATTGATACAACTATATTTCTATTAACAGGCATACCTGCATATTCTGCACCAAATCTATTAAATCCAACAGCTTTTAATTCATATCCTAAAACTGTCTTATTTAAAATAAACCATATTATTAAAACTGCTATTAAAGCTAAGAAAATTCCTAAATTTATATATGAACCTTTAAATATATTTGTTAACCACTCTACTCTTAAAGTAGCTGTTTCTGGTAACATTCTAGATTCAGTTTCTAAGAATTCACCTTTGAAGTATAGTGGAACCATGTAATAAACTACCCAATAAGCTATCCAGTTCATCATTATAGATGATACAACTTCGTGTACATTAAATTTGGCCTTTAAAAGTCCTGGAACTGTAGCCCATAAAGCTCCCCCTAGAACTCCAACAGCTATAACTATAGGAACTAATATCATCTTAGGTAAATCTAAAGTTAGTCCTACTGCTATAGAGCAAAAACCACCAAATAACATTTGTCCAGGAGTACCTATATTAAATAATCCTGTTTTAAATGCAAAGGCAACTGAAAGTCCTGTATGCATCAAAGGTGTAGCTGTAGCAATAGTATTTCCTATTCTCTCCAGGTTCATTAATCCACCTTTAAATAAGTATTTATATCCTTCAACAGGGTCAAATCCCATAACAAGCATTAATAAAGCACCAGCTATAAGTCCAAGTATTACAGCCATTATGGATTTTATACCTTGATCTTTTCCCATTAAGCTTCACCTCTCTTTATTCCTGCCATCATTAATCCAACTTCATTTTCATCTGTTTCAGAAGCATTAACTATTCCTATAAGTTCACCATTATTAACTATAGCTATTCTATCTGAAACGTTTAATATTTCATCTAATTCAAGAGAAACTAAAAGTACAGCTTTACCACTATCTCTTTGCTCAACAAGTCTCTTGTGTATGTATTCTATTGAGCCTACATCTAGTCCTCTAGTTGGTTGTACAGCAATTAATAAATCAGGATCTGATTGAATTTCACGTCCAATTATTCCTTTTTGCTGATTTCCTCCTGATAAAGATCTAGCTATAGACTTTCCACCTTCTCCAGATCTTACATCGAAAGTATCTATAATTTCATTTGCATATTTTTCAATTTTATTTCTATTTATAAGTCCATTTTTAGAAAAAGGTTCATTCTTATATGCTTTAAGAACCAAATTATCTTCTAAAGTATAATCCAAAATAAGTCCTCTTTTATGTCTATCTTCCGGAATATGTGCTATTCCTTCATCTATTCTGTTTCTTATAGAATCTTTTGTAATATCCTTACCATTAAATAATATTTTTCCTTCTTCTATATTCCTCATGCCAGTAATAGCTTCTACTAATTCTGATTGTCCATTTCCTTCTACTCCAGCTACACCAACAATTTCGCCTTTTCTCACTTCTAAATTGAAATTCTTTAATCCAAGAACTTTCTTATTATTTTTAACTGATATATTTTCTATCTTTAGAACTGTCTCTCCAACATTAGCTTCACCTTTTTCTACAACAAAGGATACTTGTCTTCCAACCATCATTCTCGCCATATCAGCTTCAGAAGTCTCTTTAACATTAACAGTTCCTATATATTTTCCTCTTCTAATTACAGTACATCTATCTGCAGCTGCTTTAATTTCTTTTAACTTATGTGTAATTAAAATAATAGATTTACCTTCATTAATAAGATTTCTCATAATTTCTATTAAATCTTCAATTTCCTGTGGAGTCAGTACAGCTGTTGGTTCATCAAAAATAAGAACTTCTGCATTTCTATAAAGCATCTTTAATATTTCAACACGTTGTTGCATACCAACTGATATATCTTCAATCTTTGCATATGGGTCAACATTTAATCCATAGGCTTTAGATAATTCTTCAATTTTCTTTGCTGCACTTTTTATATCTATCGATAAGAATTTCTTTGGTTCTAAACCTAAAATAATATTTTCAGTTACAGTAAAGTTTTCAACTAATTTAAAATGCTGATGAACCATACCTATTCCTAAGTCATTAGCTACATTAGGACTTGAAATTTTAACTTCTTTACCATTTACTTTTATTACCCCAGCCTCTGGACTATACATTCCAAATAACATTCCCATTAATGTAGATTTACCAGCTCCATTTTCTCCTAAAAGAGCATGGATTTCGCCTTTTCTAAGCTGTAATGTAACGTTATCATTAGCTACTATTCCAGGAAACTCCTTACGAATATTAAGCATCTCTACAACATACTCCATATAATTCACCGCTTTCCTTTTTTATAGATATAAGAAGCTGCCGCAACAGCTAAAAATTCTAATGCATAATATAATAATTTTACATTTTCCATTATTTATTTTCATTGTGCGACAGCTACTAAATAAATTAATTAATTAAATCTCCCTTTTCAGCAGATACTTTAATCTTTCCATCTTGTATTTCTTTATAAACTTCATTAACTTTAGATTGAGTTTCATCAGATAGATTTGGATTCTTTTCTGGTATACCTACTCCACCTGTTTTAGCATCAAATGTTAAAGTTTGTCCACCTGGGAACTTACCATCTAACTCATCTTTAATAATATCAAATGTTGCTGTATCTATTTTCTTCATTGCAGAAGTTAAGATTATTGATTTTTCTCCATCATAAACACCTTCTGAATATTGGTCAACGTCAACACCAATTACCCAAGCTTCTTTTCCTGCAGTTGCTCTAGCCTTAGCTTCATTAATAGCTCCAACTCCAACTCCACCAGCTGCTGTGAATATAGCCTTAACACCATTATCATACATAGTAGCAGCTAATTGTTGTCCTGCTGCAACGTTATCAAATGATCCTTGATAAACTACATTTTCAGCCTTAATATTCATCTTAGTTTCTAAGTTTTCATTAGCGTATTTAACACCTTGTTGGAATCCCCAGTTAAACTTTTGAACTGCTGGAATTTCCATACCACCTATAAAACCAAGTTCTCCTTCTTTTAATTCAAGAGCTGTTGCAACACCTGCTACGAATCCTGCTTCATGCTCAGCAAAGAAAACTGCAACTGAATTTTCTCCAACTACTGCTTCTCTTGCATCGCCTTCTTTACCATTGTTTGGTGATCCATCAATAATTACAAATTTAGCATCTGTATATTTTGTTTGTGCATTGAATATTGCAGTTTCAAATTTAAATCCAGGAGTAACTATAAATTTATATCCTGTATCATAAAGATTTCCTATTTCTTTCATATAATCAGCTTCTGTAGTTCCAGCTGGTTTTATATAGTTGCTGTCAACTCCTAGTTCATCTTTAGCTTTTAAGATACCTTCCCAAGTACCTTGGTTAAATGACTTATCATCAATAGTTCCTGCATCAGTAACCATACCTACCTTTAATGCTGTTTCAGTAGGTTTGTCAGTTCCAGTATCTCCTGTACTCTCACCACTATTTCCACAAGCAACTAGGCCTGTAATCATAAGCGCTGAAAGTGTTAGTGCTATTAACTTTTTTTTCATATATAATCCCTCCATAAAATAATATATAGCAATCTTTGTTATATACAAAGAAATGCGCAAATTTAAAATTTTCTGATATTTTTATAGTTTTTTTACCTATATTTTCTTTTCTGATCCTTTTAAGATTAACCTAGGTGGAATATTTATTCTTTTTATTTCATATTCCTCTTCCTTAGAATTAAAAATATCTAAAAGTAATCTTATTGAGGATTCTCCAAGAGCTATAGGCGAATCTTCTATATATGATAGATTGATTCCTACTATATCCATAAGTTCAACCCTGTTAAAGCCAATTATAGAAATATCATTAGGAATATTTATCTTCTGTTGAATTAATGCTTTAATTACACCTAATGTCATTCTATTACTACATGCAATTATAGCTGTTGGAGGATTTTCCATTCTTAAAAAATCTTTTGTTAATTTATAAGCTTCTTCTAATTTAAACTTTCCTTCTTTTATATATTCATAATTAATTGAAATATTATTTTCTTTTAAGGCTCTTTTATATCCGGATAATCTATTTACTGCTGAGCTCGAACTCATCATACCTGTTATTATTCCAATTTCATTATGACCATTTTCTATTAAAGACTTTGTAGCTAAATATCCCCCCAGTATATCATCTACAAATACTCCACTTAAGGTAATATAGTTTAAATCAGCTGAAACTAAAACTATTGGAATGTTTATACTTTTTATGGCTTCTATAAATTCATATTGAAACTTTGTATCTCCAAAACCTGGAGTCATGATAACTCCTTTTAATCTATGTTTCTTTATTTCTTCTAATGCTTTTAATTCACTTTTAACATTATTATTAGTATTAAATAATATTATGTTTAAATCAGCCTCTTCAGCAATTTTACTAATTCCTTTAATTATCTCTCCAAAATAGGAGTTCGTTATATCAGGAACCACTATTCCAATAGTGCTTGTCTCTCTTTTTGACAAACTTCTTGCAATTGCACTAGGAACATAATTCATTTCTTCTATAATTTTCAAGATTTTCTCTCTAGTCTCTTCCTTAACATAGGAAGAATTATTTAACACCCTGGAAATAGTTGCAGATGATACACCAGCTTTTTTCGCTATGTCATCTATAGTAACTGCCATTTTATTTCTCCTTATGCCATTTTTATATAAATTAACAATTTTATCCTCCAAGCATTATTATATATCTATTTAATTTAATTATACTAGAGTAAAATTGTATTTAATATAACTTTTGATAATTTTTCCAAAAAATATTTGATATTTTTAAAAAATTCATAAAATTTCAACTGATTTTTTTACTATTTGATTTTACATAGAACTTTTTTCAACTAATAATTCAATTCTTTATTTATTATTAATAATATATATTATTCTATTATTTTATATATAATATCATCTACATTTGGTTTTTCATCTTTTATAATATACGCTTTTAAAAGCATATTTTCTGATTCATTTAATTTACTAGTATCGCTTGTAAAAATAGTAGCCATTATATCACCTTTATGAACATAATCTCCCATTTTCTTTTTAAGTATTATACCTGCTCCGTAGTCAATATCATCGTCCTTAGTTTCTCTTCCTGCTCCTGCTATCAATGAGGCAATACCAACTTTTTCTGCATCTAATTCATATATATATCCTTCTTCAATAGCCTTAACATCATATGCTATTGGAGCAATTGTAAATAAATTTTTATCTTCTATTAATCTAGCGTCTCCACCTTGATTTATTACTAATTCTTTTAGCTTATTTAAAGCTTCACCATTTTCAATAACTTTTTCTAAAAGCTCTCTTCCTTTAGTAATATCAGTTTCTACTCCTCCAAGCTTAAGCATTTGAGCTCCTAATCTTAAACATAATTCTCTTAAATCCTTAGGCCCTCTATTACTTAATACTTCAATAACTTCTTGAATTTCTAAAGCATTTCCAATTGCATATCCAAGTGGTTCTCCATTTAACGTAATTGCAGCTGAAGTATTTCTATTTAAACCTTTTCCTATAGCAACCATAGTATTGGCTAATTTTTCAGCATCTTCCTTAGTCTTCATAAATGCTCCATCACCATATTTAACATCTAGTAATATAGCATCTGAACCAGAAGCAATTTTCTTACTCATAATACTTGCTGCTATTAATGGAATACTATCTATTGTAGCTGTAACATCTCTTAATGCATATAATTTTTTATCAGCTGGAACTATATTTTGGGTTTGTCCGGCTATAACCAAACCTGATTTATTTACAAAATCAATGAAGTTTTTCTTATCTACATTTATATTAAAATTAGGTATTGATTCTAATTTATCTAAAGTACCACCAGTATGACCTAAACCTCTTCCTGATAGCTTAGCAACCTTTCCACCAGCCGCTGCTACCATAGGAACTAGGATTAATGATGTCTTGTCACCTACACCACCTGTACTATGTTTGTCTACTTTTATACCATTAATTTCACTTAAATCAACTACATCTCCTGACTTTATCATTGCCATTGTAAGATTTACAGTTTCTTCGTCATTTAGCCCATTTATGTATATAGCCATAAGAAGAGCTGATGCTTGATAATCAGTAACTTCTCCCTTGGTATATCCTTCAATAAAAAATTCTATTTCTTCTTTACTTAGCTCTTTACAATCTCTTTTTTTAGCTATTACATCATATGCTCTCATAGCAACCCCTCCATTAATCAATAATGTATTTATTTTCATTAATCCAAGAATTAAGTTCTTCATTTGTTTTTGGTATATTTAATTTTTCTTCAACAATATTATATTTTATGTCATTAACTATCCTCATAATACTAGGATCTAATTCTACTTCAGAACCTTCTCTTGTAATATCTATGATTCCTTCTTTTAACCCTGAATAGTGAACTCCAGAATTCCAACTATTATCTTTAATATATTTAATTTCATTAAAGACTATTTCATTCATATATCTGGTTGAAGTTGCTATAATGGTACTTGGATCAAAAGAATTCTGATTTTCATCTATCCCAAATGCATATGCTTCTGCTTCCTTTGCTGCTGCAAAAACTCCAAGTCCAGAAGCTCCTGCTAAATGTTGAATGTACTTAACTCCTTTACTATACATTAAAAGTGATATTTCCTTAGCTTTTAATGGATTTCTGAAATCATTTACTGTGGCAGTTATAACTTCCCCTTCTGGAAAGATATATTTATATCCTGCCTCAAATCCAATAGCACCTTCTCTAAGATGCGTAACTTCCATTCCTAATACAACTCCAGCTTTATTTATATTACCTGTTTTCTCATATTCCATTTTACTTAATAACCCTGCTATTACACCATTTAAAAAAGCTTGTTCTTCCCACCTAGTATAAATAGAACTTATATTTTTTCTATCCAACTTAGAATCTATTAAAGTAAATTTCTGGTTAGTATATTTGCTTGAAACCGCTTTCACAGCATCTTCTTGTTCAGGACCAACTGCAATTATTAATTGGTAGTCCATAGTTTTAGCAAACTCTAAAATACTTTCCTCATATTTTTCAGGGTGAATAGGCTCTGAATAGTCAAACTCGATGTTTAATTCTTCTTGTGCTCTTAATAAACCATCATAAATCAAATCATTAAAAGATTTATCTCCTAATCCACTCCCCGTGAAAACAACAGCTATTTTTATAGGTTTTTTAGCTTTATCATTCAACTTCTTATTGTTAATAATGTTTATGGAGATTATAGAAAATAATATAAAAATCACTGAAGCTATCAATAAAATATAGCTCTTTTTTTTCATTTACTCTCCTTTTCAATAAAAACAAATAACCTTACTTGTTTTCATTATACCTAAATACTTTCTTACTTTATATAAATAAAATTGATAATGAATGTAAATATTTACTTCACTAATGATAAAATATTGATTTTTATATACTTTTATTGACATTCGACTTAATTTTTACATTCTGTCATCTTCCGGAGAAACCCCCATATATTTCTTGTAATTTTTAGAAAAATATCCTGGGTTAGAATATCCAACCTCCATAGCAATTTGAGATATTTTCATATCTGTTCCTTTTATTAATTCCTTAGCTTTATTCATTCTATATACAGTTAAATAAGTACTAAAGTTTTCTCCTACTTCTTCTTTAAATAATCTTGAAAAGTACTCATGGGATAAATAAATATGTCTAGCAACATCTATTAAAGAAATATGATTTTTATAGTTTTCTTCTATGTATCTCAATGCCTTTTCAATAGTTTTTGAATATCTTTTTTTAACTTCATTCTTATTATTTAGAGGTGGTTTAATTTGTAATTCGTTACCCTTTATCTTTTCATCTATTCTAAATAAAATTTCCTTAATTTCTTTAGGTCTAATTTCAGACTTTATTAAATAGTCATACGCTCCAAACCCAATTGCTTCTTTAGCATAATTAAAGTCTGCAAAATTAGTTAAAATAACTATAAAAACTTCTGGCATTATTTCTTTTATTCTTTTAGAAAGTTCCAATCCATCCATAATAGGCATTTTAATATCTGTTATAATAACATCTGGCTTAATTTTTAACGACAATTCATACGCTTCTCTCCCATTACTAGCGCTTCCTATTAATTCAAAATCTTCTGAAATATTTTTCACTGTATAGCTTATCCAATCTCTAATAGGAGCCTCATCCTCTACTATTAATATCTTCATACTTTATCCTCCTCTACTTAGGTAAAATATACCTAACGCTTGTCCCTTTTCCCTTTTCACTTATGATTTCAATACCATATATCTTACCATAATTTAATTGTATTCTTTCATGTACATTAACTAGTCCAACTCTATTTATTGACTCTTTATTTTTAAATACATCATTTATTTGACTGTTACTCATACCCTTTCCATTATCTTTTATTTCAATAATTATTCTTTCTTCTTCACTATACCCTAATATATTTATTTGTCCCTTTTTCCCTTCATTATCAATACTATAAAATATAGCATTTTCAATAACAGGTTGTAATATTAACGCTGGAACTTTAATATCTCTAATAGCTTCTCCAATATCTATATATACTTCAAATTGATTTGGATACCTTATTTTCTGTAAATCAATATACGCTTTAACTATTTCTATTTCTTCTTTTAGTGTTATAAGTTCACTAGCTTTAGGCAATACGTTTCTTAAAAGTTTAGTAAATTCAAATAACATCTCTTCTGCTTCTTCATTCTTATTCATTGAAATTAAAAATCTAACTCCACTAAGGGTGTTATATAAGAAATGAGGATTTATTTGAGCTTGTAAAAAACTCAATTCAGCAATACGCTTTTGCTTTTCCTTTTCTTTAATTTCTTCTATAGATTCATTTAACCACTTAATCATATTATTAAATGATTCTTCCAGATTACCTATTTCGTCATTTCTATCAACTTCTACTTTTACTTTCAAATCCCCATCTATTACTTTTTTCATTTTATTTTTGAGATTAATTACGGGCTTTGTAATCCAACTTGAAAGCTTATAAACTATTATAAATGAAACTATTATAACAAGTATAAAAGTCAGCATATACTTCTCTGTAATCTGTTTTATAGGCTGTTTTATTATATAAGATGGTATTTCTTCAATAATTGACCACCCATACTTATCCAATGTTGATTCTATCTTTATGTAGTTAAAACTTTCCCTTCTAACAACTGAATACCATTCACTTTCTTCTACATTTTCTCCATTATCAATATCATTAAAATAATTCTCTCCAATTAACCTCTTATCCTTGCTTGAAATTATATTTCCCTTTAAATCAATTATATAAATATTTCTTCCATCTTTAATTATTTTACTATATCTATCAAATAACATTTTTTCACTTATATCCATTATAAGAACGCCTAATGTTTCTCCCGTAATCAAATTATTGATAGCTCTTCCCATTCTAAAGATAGATTTAAATGGACCAATTCCCTGTTCATCTTCAAATGTACTTAATAAAACAGTTTCTCCATTAGCATCTATAATTTCATTATACCAAGTTTCATTCTTAATAGAATCCATAGTATATTTATTCTTAGAATATGTACTAAATTTAAAACCGTTTTCAGACACTATATAAAGGTCAGGTTTCATATACTTACCATACTTCCATACCTGTTCATTTAATAATCCTTCAACATATTTTTCTAAATGAATAGCCTCCTCAGTTCTATTTAATACATCTTCATCAGAAAGAACTAATGCACTATTTAATTTATTGTCTTCCACAATATCATTTCCTATTTCTTCTATATTAGATAGAAAAATAGAAATATTGTCTGCAACTTCATTTAATATTTCGCTATTTAATTTTCCCATTTCATCTTGTACTATTTCGTTAGTATCCTTAATTGACCATGCACCAATCACTACTGATATAGTAATTATGAAAGTAATTAAGAGTAAACAAAGCTTTGTTGTTATACTTTTTATTCTCATAATTAAACCCTCTTTATATATCTTTATATTAATATTCTACTAAAGTTAAATTCCTTAGTCTATTATTAAATAAAAATGAGTAATTATAATACCTTATTAAAATATAATAAAAGAAGCGTTTCGAAACGCTTCTTTATTCTATTGCTATATATAATTACTTTTCATTTAAAGCTGCATTTATTAATCCCACAAATAAAGGATGTGGTCTATTAGGTCTAGATTTTAATTCTGGATGGAATTGTACAGAAACATACCATGGATGATTTTCCACTTCAACTATTTCTACTAATCTGCCATCTGGACTAGTTCCAGTTATACTCATTCCAGCCTCTGTAATAACTTTTCTATATTCATTATTAAATTCATATCTATGTCTATGTCTTTCATAAATTAAATCTTCTTTATAAACATCATATGAAGTACTATTTTTATCTAATTTACAAGGATAAAGACCTAATCTCATAGTACCACCTAAATCTTCAATATCTTTTTGATCAGGCATAATATCTATAACAGGATATTTAGTATCTTTATCAATTTCAGCGCTATTTGCTCCTTCATAACCTAATACATTTCTCGCAAATTCAATTACGGAACATTGCATTCCAAGACAAATCCCAAGAAAAGGTTTCTTATTTATTCTTGCATATCTAATAGCTTCTATTTTGCCTTCAATTCCCCTGTCTCCAAATCCACCTGGAACTAATATCCCTTTACAGTCTGACAATAATTCATGGCTATTTTCTTCAGTAACCTCTTCTGCATTAATCCACTTAATTTCTACATTAGTATCATTAGCTAATCCACCGTGATTTAAAGCTTCCACTATAGAAATATAAGCATCATGTAATTCAACATATTTACCTACTAATGCAATTTTAACATTATCTTTTAGATTTTTAACTTTTTTAACCATTTCAATCCATTCAGTATTATCGATATCTCTGCAACCAAGTTCAAGTTTTTCACAAACTAATCTATCTAAACCTTCTTTATGCAGCATAAGTGGAACTTCATATAAGTGCTCTGCGTCTAAATTTTGAATAACGCATTTAGCTTCTAAATTACAGAATAATCCTATCTTTGATTTCAAATCATCTGATAGCTCTTTTTCAGATCTACAAACTATTATATCAGGTTGAATTCCTATACTTCTTAATTCTTTTACTGAATGTTGAGTAGGCTTAGTTTTAAGTTCTCCTGCTTTTCCTAAGTATGGAACTAATGTAACATGAATAAAGCATACATTTTCTCTTCCAACATCATATTTAATTTGTCTAATAGCTTCTAAAAATGGTTGAGATTCTATATCTCCTACTGTTCCACCTATTTCCGTTATTACTATATCAACATCTCTTTCCTTTGATACTCTATATACTCTTTCTTTTATGGCATTAGTTATATGAGGAATAACCTGAACTGTTCCTCCTAAATATTCTCCTCTTCTTTCCTTAGATATAACAGACCAATAAATTCTACCTGTAGTAACATTATTATTTTGGCTTAAGTTTTCATCAATAAATCTTTCATAATGTCCTAAGTCTAAATCTGTTTCAGCACCATCATCAGTAACAAAGACTTCTCCATGCTGATATGGACTCATAGTTCCTGGATCTACATTTAGGTATGGATCAAACTTTTGTATAGAAACTTTTAATCCCCTATTCTTTAATAATCTTCCTAAAGATGCTGCAGTTATTCCCTTTCCTAAAGAAGATACTACCCCTCCAGTTACAAATATATATTTAGTTTTCATAGTCTTCCTCCAAAAAAATAAAAATTTTATTTATTTCCTTGACACTAATACCCCATTTTGTTATAATCATAATTACCTCACTATTTATGATGGGTTTATAATGCCTAAATTTAATAAAACTAATAATAACATAGGTCAACAAAAAAATCTAGTTTTTTTGTTTATTTTCTTTTTATTTTTTTAGATAATCTTATTAATCCCTTCTTGAATTTCAAAATACATTTCTCTAAATTCTTTATTAATTAGGAATTTCTCTTGAGCTTTATTAATATTATAATTAATACTCTTATCATTAATTATATCCAAAACTTCCTTAACCTTATCCTTTTGAAGACACTTGTAATTTTTTAATAATAATAAGAATAAATATTTATTTTCTTTCTTCTTTAATTTTTCATTCATTTCTTTTAATTCTATCCCTAAATAAGCCGCTAATACATTCATAACTATAGTAACTTTATCAAGTTTTCCATTATAACTCAAAATATTATCACCCCTTTTATTTTTTCTATATTATCTCCATATATAATTGTATTTATTCAAATTAATAAAAAATACAAATAAAAAAGATGTAAAATACTAAATAGTTCTTACACCTTTCGTTTTTTTGTATTTAGTTAGTTTTAACATTAACTGCAAGCTTATTTATAATAGGTGGTTGGCCTGCAAGCTCCATAGAATACTCTGCTGTTATTTTTCCACCATTTTCATTAATATCAACATTTAAATCTTCAGTATAAATCTGTAAGTCTAGAACTCCATAAGGGGTATTATATAAAGATACTGAAGTTTCTCCTTTTTTAAAATCCATCTTAGCACTGATATTTCCTTCTCTTTCAAGTACTAATTTATCATTTAATATAGTTAGAGTAGTTGTTGTTCCACTCATACCAGAAATCTCTGTTTCTTCATATATAGCTTTAAACCCATCTTCAATTATTAAAAATTCTCCAGGAGTTACTACTTCTATTATATCATCTGTATCTAAATCATTAAAACTTCTTAAAGATATAACCGCTTTCTTTTTCATACACGCTCATGGATAAAGCATAAAAGCTTTATCTCCACTCCTCCCTTATTATTATGTAATCTTTATAACCATAATCTTTATTACATTACTCATTATTTATATCATATACTTTGAATTTAATAAAGAATTAATCAAGATTTATTTTTAAATAATATCTCAAATAACTTAAATCTAAACTTAATCTTATTATTTTTACTATTATCTTTTTCACTATCTTTTTCTAAACTACTTACAATTTTAGTAGAATCGGCAACTTCTTTGGTACCATCAACAAAACAAAGTGGAGGGAACATAACACACCACCAATTTTCTCCCTTAGCCTCTCCAATAAGTATTCTATAAGCCTCGTATTCACCTTGAGGAAAAATTACATCTCCATAAACCTTATCCGGAAAATTTTCCTTAGAAAGAGAACTATCTATGCTATAATTATATCCATTTTCTTTTATAACAGATTCAGCTATAGCTTCAATATTATTTTTATTATCTATAATAAACCTTCTTGATTCATCTAAACTTTTACTTTCACTTAAACTACTAGAAACAAATTCTATAACCCTATCTCGTACTTTCAACTTTAAATTTTGATCTTCTTCAGAATTACTGTTTGCAATTACGTGAAATCTAATTATTTTATTAACTATATTTTCGTAAACTAATTCTTCTGTGGACTGATAATCTTCTACTACATTACTGCTTGTACAGCTATTTAAATTTAAAAGACAAATTAATAATAAAGCTATATAAACCTTTTTCTTCACATTAAAACCCCCTTATAGCTATAATTATTGCCAACTTCAGGAGGTTTATACTTAATTTTTAAATTGTTCTAGTAATAAATACATCATTATATTTTGTTTTCATTTTTTCAAAACATTTTTGTGCCTTAAGCATATCATCAAAAAATGCAAAAACAGTTGGGCCACTTCCACTCATCATAGCGCCTATAGCCCCTTGATTCTTCATTTCTTCTTTTATATTTATTAACACTTTATGTTTTCTTAATGTAACATTTTCTAATAAGTTTTTCATATTATTTGATACTAAAATTAAATTATTATCTTCAATCCCTTTAATTAATAAATTAGTATCTGGGTGACTTTTAACTTTAGACAAATTAAATTCTTGATAAACTGTCTTAGTTGAAACCCCAAACGGCGGTTTTACTAATACCAATATCTTATCTTTAAAGTTACTTAATTGTGTTACTTCTTCACCTATCCCCTTGCATAAAGCAGTACCACCTTTTATACAATAAGGTACATCAGCTCCTAATTTTAATCCAAGTTCCATTAACTCTTCATCACTTGCATCAACATTGAATAATTTATTCATAACCTTTAAGACAGCAGCACCATCTGTGCTACCTCCAGCTAATCCAGCACAAACTGGAATATTTTTCTTTATACTTATATTAACACCACTATCTATATGGTACTTTTCTATAAATAACTTAGCTGCTTTATAAGCTAAATTTCTTTCATCTGTAGGAACATAAGGTTTATTGCATTTAATAGTAATATCTTTTTTTTGCTTCTCTATGTTTAATTCATCATATAAATCGATAGATTGCATTATCATTTCTAATAAATGATACCCATCTTCTCTTTTACCAACTATATCTAAGGATATATTAACCTTAGCATAAGCCTTAATCCTCATAACTTTATTTCCTTTCAACTAAACATTTTAAGATGTTGTTGCCACAAAAAAAATTAAAGAAGAAACTCCGTAAGGAGTTTCTAAAATTCATATTATTAATTTTTAGCTGTTTTTGACAACTCCATTTTCATTATATATTTTTTTAGTAACATAGTAAACAAAATGCAGTTCTTTTTATTTTAATGCATTATATCTCAACTCTTCATTTTCTTTGTAAAAACTATTAAACTCTTCAATTATTTTAACTAAAGGATTCATTTGTTCGAAGAAAACCACAATAGTATCACCACTTCTCGCCATACTAATAGCTTTAATTAAGGCTTCTTGTTCATCAAAAATAACTTCATATTTTTTATTTTTATTTTCTTTTAATATTCCACTTACTATTAATTCAGCTATTTCACCTTCTTTTCTTCCCCTTAAATCCTTATCTTCCTTAACAATTACATAATCTAAATACTTTGCACATATACATCCAATGTCTATAGCTGACTCATCCAGTCTATCTCCTGGTATACCTACTACACCGTAAATTCTTTTTGCATTTAAATCTTTTAAAGCAGTCAAAACGGCAGTATATCCATCTGCATTGTGACCATAATCTAATACTATTTTTATTCCATTAATATCATAACAGTTAAATCTGCCTGAGTTTTCTTTTGAAGTTAACTCGTAACTTATCATTCCTTTTCTTATCATACAATAATCTATATCCATAGCAATTAAAGCTGCTGTTGCCGCTAAAATATTTTCAATATTAAATTTCAACTTTCCATTTAAAGTGATAGGAATATCCTTCACATTACACATCAAATAATTTTTATCTTTATTTGAAATAATAATATTTTCATTTTCTAAATATACATATATATCTTCTGAATTTTTATTATTTAAAATCTTATTATTAGCATTAAGAGTGAAAAAAACTTTTTTCGCTTTTAATCTATGTAATATAGACATACTCCACTTATCATCAGCATTTATAACTACATAACCATTTTCTTTAACAGCTTCCCCTACTAAAGATTTTACATAGCAAAGCTCTTCCATGGTATTTATTCCATCAATGCCCAAGTGATCTTCTCTAATATTTGTTATCACTGCTACATCAGCTTCTTCGTACGCTAATCCACGCCTAATAATTCCACCTCTTGCCGTTTCTAATACAGCAACATCTACATCTGGATTTAACAAAATAGATTTAGCACTATGAAACCCAGTATCATCTCCCACATCTATGCATTCATTATTTACAAATATTCCACTGCTACTAGTCATACCAACGCAATACCCCATTTTAGATAATGTATGGCTAATTAATCTTGTAGTTGTAGTTTTACCATTAGTACCAGTAATTGATACAACAGGTATATTACACGGTTTATTATTATATAGCATATTTACAATTTCTTTTCCTATATCTCTAGATTTACCTTCACTAGGATTTATATGCATTCTTAACCCTGGAGCTGCATTTACCTCCATTATTACCCCATTATCATATAGAGGTTTAGATATATCTTCACTACAGATATCTATCCCACATATATCTAGTCTTAAAGCTTTTGCAACTCTTATACATAAATCAATATTTTCTTTGCATATTTCTTCTGTACAGTCTATAGCTTCTCCTCCAGTAGATAAATTAGCATTTTTTCTTAGATATATCTTACTATCCTTTTCTAATACAGACATTAAAGATTTTCCTTGTTGAGAAACACAACTAAGAACTTCTTCATCTATCTTTATTTTAGTTAAAGGTTTTTCATGATCATCTCCACGTAATGGATTTTCATTTAATTTATTAATAAGTTCAAAAATAGTATCTATGCCATTCCCTATTATAAAAGGTGGAATTCTAAGAGAAACTGCCACAACTTTATAATTAACCATACATACTCGATAATCATTTCCTTTATGGTATTTTTCAATAATTAAATCTTTAAATTTATCCTTTAATTTATTATAGACCCCTAATAATTGTTTTTCGTCTTTTATATTTAAAACTACCCCATTACCTTTATTTCCGTATTGAGGCTTCATAACAACAGGATAACCTATTTCTTCAGCATCCTTTAATAACCCTAATACATTTCTTACTTTATTCCCTTTTGCAATTGGAATATTATGAATTTTTAATAATTCCTTTGTAATAAGTTTATCACAAGCTATATCAACTGATACGCACTTTGTATTGTGGCTTATTGAATTTTCAATTATTTTACCTTGTTTTCCATATCCAATTTGATAAAAATCTTGATTACCAAAATCAATTACAGGGAGACCAACCTCTTTAGCATAATCACAAATAGACTTAGTACTAGGTCCTAAAAGCTCATCTTTCAGTATTCCTCTTATAAAGTCAAGTCTCTCTTCATAATTTATTGGTATTTTTTTTATTAATGAATTTACAATATCTATAGCAAACTTAGATATTTCAATTGCTGTATTTTCATAAATGTATTGAAAAATAATATAATAATGATCATTTTCAACTTCTCTAGCCTTTCCATAAGAAACATCTATTCCTATTTTGTTTTGGATAGCTATTATTATATGCTCACATATATGTGCTAAATATGTTCCTTCATTAAGCCTTTTTATAAATCCCTCATCTTCATCAATACCACATCTATGAGTTCTTAATTCTGGAATCATATTAACCAAATTAAAATTAAAATCTTCAATGTATTTACTCGGAGTTTCACAATATCCTTCTAAGTCAACATCAAGCCTAATACATTTTTTATGCGAATAGATATTCTTACCTTTAAAGACCTTAGTCTCAATTACTTTCATTTTTACATTTATCCTCCTCAAAAGGCTTCTTAATTAGGAGATTATATTTATCTCCTTCTTTTAGCACGTGTAGATTAACATTAAACATACTTAATACTTCATCATAATTTTGTTCAGACACATTACTATAAGTAATATTTCTTGCATCTAAAAAATACACTGCTCCACTCCCAATAACTTGGGCATACCCATCATCTCTAACTACTAAAGCAGTATCTTCATCTATGCCAACGCCCAAAATTTCTGGATTTTGTGCAATCCCAGTCAACAGCCTGCCTATCCTTCCCCTTTGTGCAAAATGCTGATCTATCATAACCCCTTCTATTAACCCAAGTCCAGGAGCCATTTTTAAAGTACATTTCCTTGGAGACTCATCATCTTCACCTTTTACTACCATAGTATCACTCATTACTGATGCTCCAGCTGAAGTTCCAACCATTATACATCCATTTTCTATAGATTCTTTTAAGGCATCATAAAGTAAAGTTCCTCCAATTAAGCTTGTTATTCTTAATTGGTCACCACCTGTAAAAAATATAAGAGATGCTTCCCTTACAAGGTCTATATTATTATTAATTAAGGAATCTTCTCTTTCTTCAATATTTAACCCCTTAATATTTTTTACCCCTAATCCACCAAATATAGCTCTATATTTCTCAAGAGCTTCCTTAGGATATTCTGTTGCTACTGTAGCAATTAATATAATATCTTCTTCTTTATTTATAGAGTTGCATACCTTTTTTAATATTTCTTTATCCCCTTCTTTATCTTCTGCTCCCCCTATAATTATTAAGTCTCCCTTTATTTTTTCTGCCATTTTCTCACCTCTTATCATGCATTTCTTATTTTATCCATGAAAAGTTTATATTATTCATTTCAAGTCACTTATAGCTTTCCCATTATAAACTTACATATGATAAAAAAATAAGAGAATTGAAAAATCTTATTTCTCAATTCTCTTATTTTTAATTGTAACTTAATCTTTATTAAAATATAGCTCTTCCTGGAATTATAAGCTTACAGCCAGGCTTAATTTTTTCTTCTTCATCTAAATCATTTAATCTTTCTAACTCTGCAACAGTAGTATTATATTTTTTAGCTAAATCCCATAGAGTTTCTCCATCACCTACAACATATATAGTTACTGATGATTTTTTCTCTTTTACGTCTCCTGACCCTTCCATAACATCTTTTATATAATTCTTATTAATTTTATAATAAGATTTTATATTTAAGCCAACAGTTGCTCTTACTGATATTGCATTTCCTTCTACATTACTATCTATATTTTCTAAATAAGGTTTAATTATTACATGCATATCTTTTCTTAGGCCTTTAATATCTATAGATGTATTAAAATGAATATTTCCACTTAACACTCCATAGTTCAATTCTTCACCAGCCAATCTATAAATTATATTAGTCTTAACTACACCTTCTAATTTTAATCTTTCATCATCAATATCCTTCTCTTTTATGATTGGATATCCAGTAACTAAGATAACTTCTCCAACTCTTTCTTCTTTATTTTCAATATCAAAAGTTTCCTTTGCAGATACTTCAGAATTTGCTATAGAATGAATTAATGTAAATTCCTTATTACCATTCACTAATTCTATATTCATACTTGGAGAATAAGCATCTTTTAATATATCTACTTTTTCATTAGAATATACTTTCACGTTTCCTTTTACTAAAAATTCTACATTTACTACTCTATTTTCACCAACATCATCTAAATTAATAGCATGTTGTTCATCAGCTACCATAAGTTCTAGAACACTAATCATATCGCCAGTTATTCCTGGTAACTCTTCTTCCCTAGATAGATACACATCATCCTCTAAAGTTTCTAATTCTTTATTATCTCTTGCCTTATATAGCACTGATATTTTGCAATAACATCCAATATATGCTTTTCCTTCTACAACTTTAACTTCTTTTTTGTGAAGATTCATATTACACTTTAAAATTTCATCTATTTCAGGTTTATCCATAGTAACTTTAAGCATTGATTTACCCATGAAGTCAATATCTTTATCTCCTTTTACTCCATTTAAAACCTCATCTTCTTTTTTAACTTGTATGTCATCTTTTCCTTCAATATCTTTTACGTATTCAAATTCTCCATTTTTATATAATTTCCACCTTAAAGTTAATAATCCATTAATTCCAACTTTTCTCTCATTCATCCAATTTGCTTGAATATGTTCTATATCGCACTCAACATTGCACACTATATTATGTTCATCATTATTAAGCTCTAGATAATTCAAGAACTTATCATTAAAAACAACTGCATGTATCTTGTTTGTTGGAGATTCTGAAGCACCCTCATCCTTTGCTAGATAAAAAACTATATAATCCAAGTTTCCCTCTACCATAACTTTATCACCAAGAACTTCTTTGTTAGTTATAGTAGCTTTAGCATCAACTCCTAATACATCTTTCATATCAGGATATTGTGAATCTCTTAATAAATGCTCTCCTTTTATAGGTTGATCAGCTGAACCTTCTCTTAGTAATTGTTCATAGCGAATACTTTCTCTAATAACATCTATTTGTGACATATTACCCCTCCCACATAATTCCTATTAATAAATATATTTCTAACTATATATATTTATTCAATAATTAACTCATTGTTTCAAAAAGAAAACTTTCAAATTTCAACATTTATCATACTCATTTTTACAATAATGGTTAAATCAACTTATCTATTGTCGAATTACATAAGTCAAAACATTATTTTTTCATTTTTTCTCTAATTTTTTTAATATTATGTTGACATCGGTCAAAATATGTCGTATTATGAATATGGTTATTGACCATATAACCTCTCATAAATTCTCAATACCCTTTTATACCATAGTTGAAAGATGGAAACCCACCATCTTTCTTTTTTTATATAAAATTAAAGACAAAAAAATAGAGCCCTTTATGTTGAGCTCTACTTTCTATAAAGCAAAATATAATTGTACTGTCTTGGTTAATACATCCGAATAGCTGTATGTTACTGTTCTAGGTATATCATTTTCTAATCTAACTACAAAAATGCTTGGATGTGCACTCTCTATTACGCCGTTGTTTACTAGGATCTTTTTTCTTCCACCGTTTGCCTTTAAAGTTACTTTTTCTCCTATATGATTTTCTATATTTCTCTTTATAGCCGCGATAGTCTTTACATTTTCCACATAAACACCTTCTTTCTTGATTATATTATACACCCAAACCCACATATTGTCAAATAAAAATTATAATTTTACCACCTTATAAAACAATTGTCAATGTAAACTTTTACCTTTTTAATAATATTTTTATGCATTTATTATTATCCCTAATTTCTCTTTTTTTATTCATATTATATGAATTCTCTTTAAATATATGGAGATCTAGGATATCCTTCTCTATACTTTCCTCTTGTTTGCAAACCTCCAATCCCCTTAATTCCAGTTATAGTATTATCTATAACATCTGTAATTGAAACTACTTTATCTATTCTTGTATAAGCTATTTTTTCACATACTAAAACCGGATCTAAACAATGTATTAGAACTCTATTAGGAGAACTCGCAAAATTTGCACCTGCATCTAGCATACATTCATAACAACTCTGGCAAGCCCCTGCAAAGATAACTAATTCATCATAGCTGGAATTATAATTTCTTAAAGCTTTTACAGCATCTATATAGTATTTAGAATTTCTATAATTATCTAAATTCAAATAGTCATCAGGAGTTCTAAGGACACTATCATGTCCTGTTAAAACTACTATATCAGGCTTAATTTCTTTAACCAAGTCTACTATGATTTCTGGTTGCTTCTTCTCTGTAACAGCTCTTCCTACTGCATCTAAAGATAATTGCTTATATACCTTAAGACATGTTTCAAGATATTCACTATCTCCATCTATATGAAGTATTTTCCCCGGTCTTCCAAATATCAGTTCTTTATTTTGTTGATTCTTCGAAGTTTTACTTCCTCTATAGAGATTATTTAAAACTTTTGTCGCTTCCTCATCTCCCCTCATAGACACAGCTTTCTTTATAGCCTCTTCTACTCTTCTATTTAATATTTTTTCCTTTGTTCCTGCATATTCATCATCAGCTTTTTCTAAGTCATCCTCTCTAGAATCTGCTATTATCCTTATACTTATTCCTTTTAAAATATATATTTCATTACCCTTATCATCCTCTTTAATGTCTATAATTTTAAATGTTATATCTTTGTCATATGACTTTCTAACTACTAAATCTCCTACTTTCATTTCGTACCTCTTATTTATTACTTCATATTATCTTATGTCGAATTATCTGCATTTGTACGTAAAAAAAGTGCCTAAGGCACTTTTCTAATTTAAGTTATATTTGTTTTTAAATTCGTCTAAGAACTTAAACATAGATTCTTGCTCATTAATTATTGATTCTAACTTACTACCAAAGGTATTTTGTCCCCAATTAACTTCATTGTAATAATATCTATTAGCTAGTCTCCAATATCTTTGAGGGAACTGTAAGTAAGCATATAAAACCTTATACTCTATTTCTAATAAAGGAGAAACTTTATTATATGATTCTATAATTGCATTAGCAAAATTAATATCCCAGTCAACTCTTTTTAATACCTTAATCATAAAGTTCGATATATCAAAAGTTCGAATTTCTCTTTTGCAATAGTCGAAGTCTATTACATTACATTTATTATCTTCATCTAATATTATATTGTGATAAGTAAAATCATGATGGCAAAAACTTTTCTCATTTTCAGCTATTTCGCATAGCTTCATATACTCTGATTCTTCTAAGGTTTTTAATGCCTTTCTGCCAACTTCTTTGTAAAACTCCATTGATTTTATATATAATAAATCAAAATCATTTTTATTATTTTTCTTTCTTACCATATCTCTCATCTTATCTAAAGATTTAATTCTTTTATTCATAAGATGAGTCCATCTTCCTAAATCACTCTTTAACTTTGAATTTTCAGGAGGATCATACCCCTTAGATGCCTCATGCATCATAGCTAGAGTACTAGCTGCTAGTTTCACTTCTTCTATGTTATGAAAATCGCACTCTCTTCCTTCTATCCATTCAGATAAAGTATAAAGATCCTCATTTACTAGGGCATATGGCTCCCCATCTATGTTCAAATAATACTTATCAACGGTATTAAAACCATTTTTTATTAGATGCTCTTTAGCTCCATAAACAAATAATAACTTTTGAGGCCCATAATTAATTTTCTTTAAACATTTTTCGCCCTTATTTGTCTTTAGATAATATACTCCTTTATTAGCCTTTAAAGCTTCAATCTTAATATCAAACTGTCTTTCTATTTCAAATTCTCTCATCATAATCCTCACCCCCTTTATATTTATATGACTATATTTATTCTTTTATTAACATTTTATTCCTAAGTTTAATATAATAAATTAAAAACAATGAGAAAGGATTAAATCATGAAGATAGGCATAGATGGTAGAG
>JAEZAL010000223.1 GCA_023427705.1 Bacillota bacterium
GTATTACCTACAGAAAATTATGAATATAAATATGTAAGTAATTCTAATAAAGAACATGTTAAATCTGTTCAAGTTGCAAATGAAGAATTAGCAATAAATACAAAGCCAACAATTGAAAGAATAAATGAGGGTTATTTAGAAATAAATGTTGGAGAGAAAGTTAAGCTAACATCTGACGAATTAAATAAATATATATCAGTAATAGATAAGGAACAAGACGAAATAATATTTGAAGTAAAGAATGTAGATGATAAAGTTATACAAGAATTTACTTCTTCTACAGCGGGTATATATGATTTATATATAACTGCTACAGATAGTTTTGGAGCAAAATCTGAAAGTATAAAGTTACAAGTAAAAGTTAATGAAATTGAGCAAGATCCAATTATAACAAGAAATGGAGTAGAGCTTTCTGATGTTACTATAACTGCAGGTGAAATATTTAATTTAATGGATGGTATTAAGGCTGTTGATGCTTTAGGAAATGCATTAGATGTTGAAGTGAAATCAGATAAAGTTCTTAATTTAGACCCTCTTCAAGATACTGAATATACTATTACTTATATTGCTACGGATAAATTAAATAGAACAACAGAA
Source organism: Bacillota bacterium (assembly GCA_023427705.1). Classification (GTDB taxonomy): domain Bacteria; phylum Bacillota; class Clostridia; order Clostridiales; family Clostridiaceae; genus Clostridium. Next base: position 598 of record JAEZAL010000223.1, read on the forward strand.
AAGAGTATTAAATTAACTGTTAAAGCTAATAAAGCACCAATAATATTAGGAGTTCAAGATCATACTTTAGCAGTTGGAGATGCATTTGACCCAAGTAATGGTGTAGAAGTAAAAGATGAAGATGCAGATATAGAGTTAGAGATTGAAAGTAATGTAAATACAAGAATACCAGGAGTATATAAAGTTATATATACAGCTACTGATAGTGGTAATAAAACAACAAGAGAAGAAAGTATAGTTACTGTAAATCCTAAAATGGTAGCTATAAATAGTATTCCAGTTATAAATGCTAGTGATGTAGTAATACAATTAGGTGAAGAGTTTAATCCATTAAGTGGAGTAACTGCTACAGATAAAGAAGATGGCGAAATAAATGATATAGAAGTTGTAAGAGAAAATGTTGATACTAATGTAGCAGGAGAGTACGAAGTTACATTTAAAGCTACAGATAGCAGCAAAGCAAGTTCTATTAAGACAATAAAAGTTATAGTAAATGACCCACCTAAGATATATGCTGAAGATAAAACTATAATATTAGGTGAAAACTTTGAAGAGTTAGTTGGAGTTATAGCTATAGATAAAGAGGATGAAGATATAACTGATAAAATTGAAGTTATAGAAAATAATGTAAATATAAATAAAGAAGGTAACTATAAAGTTACATATAGTGTAACAGATACTCTTGGTGGAAAAGCTACAAAGACAATAACTGTAACTGTTAAGAGAAATATTATTTTAGCAGAAAATATAACTATTAATAATAAAATAAATAATTTATATATTGGAAGTAGTAAGTTATTAAGTGCTACTATAAATGAAAAAGCTGATATAAGAGATATTGAATGGACAACAAGTGATGAAGAAATTGCATCAATAGAAGTTAAAGGAAATGATGTACTTGTAATAGCTAAGAAAGAAGGACAAGTAACTATAACTGCAAAAACTAAGGATGGAAGTAATTTATCAGATTCTGTAGTTATTGATATTTTAAATTATAAAGATAACATACAAGATTTTATTACAAATATTATAGATACTAATGTGGTTATTCCTGTATTAGGAGCTGGTACAGTAGAATCTCCTTTAGAAATGGAAGTTCAAAATGCTACAACAGATAAGTTTGATGAATTCCTATTAAAACTTAAAAAATTAGAACCAGTATTAATAGAAAAGTATCAAGATATAGATTCTATATTCTATAAAATAAAAGTTAAAGATACATCCATAATATCTAGAATTACTAGTTTATTTGGAGCATCAACTTCAGATGAAGGACATATAATTCTAAAAATAGCTAGAAACTTAGATAACGTAGATTATTTAAGAATGAACTTAGAGGAAATTTTAGCTAGTGGTGAAAATTCAGGGGATACAAGCACTCCAGAAGATGAAAATTCAGGAAATACAAATAATCCAGGAGAAGAAAACACAGGGGATACAGATAATTCTATTGGAGAAAACTCAGGAAATGTAAATAATCCTGATAAAGAAAATACAACTGATAATAATTCTACCAATGAAGATAAAAATAATTCTCAAAATAATAGCACAAAGTTACCAGCTACAGGTAAAGAAAGTATTTTAGGCTACATATCAGTAGCAGCAATAGCTGTAGGTGCAGTGCTTTATAAAAAGAAAAAATAATATATAGTAAAGTTTTTATTAATAATAACAAAGTAGACAGTAGTTAGTTTTGAAACAAACAAACTACTGTCTTTTATTACTTATTAATTGGTATTTATTTTGAACATTTTAAATTTTAATTTTATGCTTGTCCATTACTTTATTATTATTTTTTTTATTGCCACTTTTTTTATTCTTATCTTTGTTTTTGTCCTTATGCTTTTCTTTTAATTCTGTAATTTTTTCTTCAGCTGAAACTAATTTATCTAAATTAGTTATATATAAATCATTATTAAAATCTGTTACTAAATTTCTTGCTTTTACTATTGCTTTTTCATCTTTCAAAGTTATTTTATCTACTTCAGGTAATTTATCTATAGTTTTTATTATTTTACTTGCTTTTTCCTTTAATTCAAATATTTCTTTGTTAAATAAAGTAGCTGTATTTTCCACAGATGCATTATCTATAATAGTAACTGCATAAGTATAAGTTTTATTAGGGTCGATACTATCATCAACAAATGATGTTCCTAAATTCACACCAAAACGTGCTATTAAATTCTCAGGATTACTAATATCTACTTCACTTAGGTTTCCTTCTTGCCTATACACAGCATAGAATTTGCTATCTGAGTTTGAATCATCCCATTTTAATTTTATTCTATTATCATTTATTAGATATTTAGGATTAGAAACAGGCGATGTTTCTATTTTATCAAGCCATGGTTTTCCAGGTGCATTAGCAGGAAGATTAAAATAATCATTTTTAAGAATAGTATTTGAATGATTTAATACATCAAATTTATCTCCTTGAGTAAGCACTGTTTTAGTAAGCAACTTGTCAAATGAGAAGAATGCACTACCTTTTACATTTTCATATTTTTGATTAAATCTTAGTTGGTTAGCTATTTCATATGGGTTTTTAAAATTATTATCCCAAGAAGCATCTATATATTTATAATTTGGATGACCAATATATAAATGAGAATTAGTTACTCCATTAAATTGGCTATCCCACCATTGAAGCAATTCTCCATAAGGAGCAGCAGCAGTATTAAATGCCCAATAAATTTGAGGAGTTAAATAATCGACTAAGCCATCTTTTACCCATTTTCTAGTGTTAGCAAATTGATCTCTAAGGCTAGATGTTGAACCAATTGGTGTTACTGAACCTTCTTCATATTCATCAGAATGAGCCCAGATACCAAATGGAGAAATACCAAATTGTATAGATCTATTATTAGTATTATTTATATCAGTAACAGCATTAGATACAGCTTGTACTAATTTGGTTACATTATCTTCTCGCCATTTAGCAGCATTAGCATAATTATATTCACCATAACCTGTAGCATATTTTTCGTAGGTATCTTTATCTAAATCTTGTTTATAGAAGAAAACATCCTCACCGTTGGCAGTATACTTATATGGATAGAAATAGTCATCAAAATGAATAGCATCCACATTATATTTATTAGCAACTTCAGATATTCTTTCAACTGCAAAATTTATTACTTCAGGTTCACCAGGATCTAAGAATAATTTATTTTGAAATGTGTAAACCAAATAAGGATTTTTTCTTGCAAAATTATTTTCAGCTAAATCGTTTAGCTTTTCCTCCATTGTTCTTTCATCTAGAGGATTATTAGTAACTCTATAAGGGTTAAACCATGCATGGAATTCCATACCTCTATTATGAGTTTCTGAAACTAACCATTTTAATGGATCGAATCCATTAAAACCAGGATCTTTACCTTGATAAGTGTAATCAGATCCACCATCATGTAGATATTGGGACCAAGGTGCAATTTCTGATGGATACCAAGCATCTAACATAGGACTAACTTGGAAAGTTACAGCATTAAAATTTAATTCTTGGAACTTGTCCAATATAGTTGTTAATTGTGATTTAAACTCTTCTTCAGCTGATAAATTTGGATCCTTAGTAACAGGATTTATGTCAATATTTGCAACAGTTGATAACCAAGCTGTCCTAAAATCTTCCTTATTATGATGATATACATTTGGTATTGTAACTTGTTCTGTCATATTACCGTTTACATAGATAGGTGAAGTCTCATCATAAGTAACATCCATTGTATTGAAATCATAAGATTTAAAATTGTAAAGTGGTGATTCATTAACGGATGCAGAAGTACTTTGCCAAGCAATTGCTTGAATAGATAAGCTAGCTAATAAAAATAGAGTTAGAGCTTTTTTCTTCATTAATTATCCCTCCATAAATCATAATATTAAATTGTAAATATTTACATTTACAATTTAATATTATTGTAACTTATAAGAATGTAAATTTCAATATATTTTAATTATTTTGAAATGATTTTTCTGAAAATAAATACGTATTAAATAAATTTTATAAAATAATTATAATATAGTACATAAATTAAAATCCTTTAAAGGCTATATAATTAGATACCTTAAAATATGCTATTTTAATATTAAAGAAAGGTTCTAATTTATGTTTTTAGTAAAGCATTGATAATAGAATTATATTAATTATTAGAATTTTATAATGAAGTAAAATATTCTTTGTGATATACTAGGAGTATAAAAGTTTTACATATTATTAGGAGAGTTTATTAAAAATAACCATATTTTTTAAATAAATTTTAATATACACAAATATTTAAGGGTTTGAGAGATAGTACAAGTGATAGTAGGGAAGATAATAATGCAATATAAATAATAATATATTGAAATAGTTTTTAAAAAGATTATAAAAAAGAGTTGTTCAATTACAACTCTAAAAGAATATATTTTATTAATAACTATTTATAAAATCAAAAAGTTTTTCTTGTTTAGAAAGTAATTATTATAGGGAATACAAATTAATATTTCACCTATTTGTTATGTAAGAATTATTGTTAATATAATTTCGTCAGAGGCTAGCCCCATAGATAATGGGACATCATATATAGCTGCTTGAACTGTAGCCTCAGGCATATATGAGAAAGCAATAAATATCTTTTCTTTCCTTAATAAATTAGTATTTATTAAGGATAAAAACATGCCTAAAAATCTAAAACCCAATGCTCCTATAATTATAACTAGATCATATGAAGATTAAGTATATTGAAACAATAATTATTAAATAGAATAAAATATAATATAATGTTTTGGAGTTGAACTTATGAATAATTATATAGAACATTTAAATTATAAAACTATAATGTATATTAAAGCATCTTGTAATGAATTCTATTTGCAAGAAGAAATACAATTAGTTGCATTGAAGGAATCTATATATGGAATAGAAGAAATTAAAGATGTAGAGTGGGAAATTGATTATATCGGTGAAGAAGTTACATTAAAAGATAATATTATAAAAATTAAAGATTTTAATAAAGAATTAAAATATATAGAAGTTAGTTTTATAGATATAACCACAGGGATAAAAATATCTAGAAGATTTCCTGTTATCTTAGAAAAAAGAAAGGAAACATTAGTTCATTTTATAAAAAATGATGGGGATTATTTTGGTAATGGATATAGATGGGATCTTTGGACTTTTTCAAATAATGGATCTGCATATGATGTTCAATTAAATACAGAAAGTGACTTTGGTAGATGTGCATTTGTTAAAGAAAAAAAAGTAATTGCCAGAAGAAGGGCTTGGGGAAATGATTGGTCAGAGCAGACAATAACATTTGATATACCAAATAAAGTGAAAAATTGTTATATAGTATATGGAGAAGATAGGTTAATAACGGATTTAAATGAATTAGTTGATTATATTAAACCTAGAATAGAAGTAGCAATAATGGATAATAGCAGAAGTATAACTGCTTTTTTATCTAAAGAGCCATTAGATATAACAGAATTTTGTATTTATGTAAATGGAATCAAACAACAAAATGTTAAATATAAAGTAGATAAGTTATTTAAAAAAGTTGAATTTTTTGATTTAGATTTAAAAGTTTCACCAAAAGATTTAATTGAAGTTAGGGCAAGTCATACATTTATACCTTGTAAAGTTACAATGAGAAGTTATTTAGATGAGTTTTATTATAAAGAAAATGATATGGGGGTAACATTTTCAAATGATAGAATTAAATTGAGAGTGTGGTCACCAACAGCAGAAAAAGTTGAATTATGCATTTATGATAAATGGTATGATACAACTGAAAAAAATAATTATAATATGGACTAGGATTATGATAGTGGAACATTTTTTTGTGATATCAATAGAAAAGAAAATGAAGGAAAGTTTTATATGTTTAAAACCTTCTTTAGAGAATTGGATATAAATGGATATGAGTTCAAAAAATCATACTATGCTGTTGATCCATATGCTTTAGCAGTAGGAGTGAATGGAAGAAAAGGATGTCTTATAGATTTAAGCAAAGAAGATACTATGCCAGAAGGATGGTTACTTGATAATAGACCAGAATTATTAAGAAAAGAAGATAGTATAATTTATGAATTGCATATAAGAGATTTTACTATAAGTGAAGATAGTGGAATAGATAAAAAATTAAGGGGAAAATATTTAGGTCTAGTAAAAGAAGGAACAGCTTTAATAGATAAGAAAAGGAATATTGCTGCAAAAACTGGAATAGACCATATAAAAGATTTAGGAATAACTCATATTCATCTTTTACCTATTTTTGATTTTGGCTCTGTAGATGAAAGAAAAGCAAATAAAAAAGAAAATAGAAGTTGGGGATATGACCCTAAGAACTACAATGTTCCAGAAGGAACTTATTCTTCAGATCCTTATTGTCCAATTTCTAGGATAGTAGAAGTTAGAAGTATGGTTAAATCACTTCATCAAAATAATATTCGAGTTATTATGGATGTTGTTTATAATCATATGCAAGAAACCTCCAATTTAGATAAACTGGTACCTGGATATTATTTTAGATCTAATTATAGAGGTAGATATACTAATGGATCAGGTTGTGGAAACGAACTTGCAACAGAAAGACCTATGGTAAGAAAATATATAATTGATTCAATAAAACATTGGATTGATCATTACAATATTGATGGATTTAGATTTGATCTTATGGGACTAATTGATGTTGAAACAATAAAGGAAGTTGTTGAAACCGTAAATACAGTAAATGATAATATTTTAATTTATGGAGAACCATGGAAAGGTGGGGAATCTCCATTAACTAATGGAATAAGCAAGGGTATGCAAAGAGGGCAAGATTTTTCAGTATTTAATGACACATATAGAAATTTTATAAGAGGAAATAACTCTCCATCTAATGGCTTTGTTAATGGTAATCAGCATGATGGACCAACGGCTTGGAGCATAATAGAAGGTCTAAAAGGGTCTACTAATACACTTTCATTTAAGCCAGTTGAAAGTATAAATTATGTAGATGCGCATGATAACTATACTCTTTGGGATCAAATAGAAAAAAGTCTAAATCCAATGATTAAAGCTAATGAATATAGAATTATTGAAGAAGTAGATGTATTTGATAACCAGCTAGTAAGAAGAAATATTCTAGCACTTTCTATTATTTTGTTATCTCAAGGTATACCTTTCATTCAAGCAGGATCAGAAATTTTAAGAACTAAATATGGAGATCATAATAGTTATAAAAGCCCTGATAATATAAATGCAATTTCTTGGAATGATAAAGTTAAATACTATGAAGTGTTCAATTATGTGAAAATGTTAATTAAAATAAGAAAGAAATTTAAAGCATTTAGATTTGAAAGTAAAGAAGATATTGATAAAATTAATATTAATTTTTTAAATGGAGATGAAAAAGTTGGAGTAATTAAGTGGCACTATAAAGATTATGATGCTATAGGTGGAGCTAAAGAAATAATTGTAATATTTAATGCTACAGCCATAGATAATTATGATATTAACAAATATATTACAAATACTATAAGTAATGAATGGTCATTACTTGCAATAAATGAAATAATTAATGACCAAGGTATTGCTAAAGTGAAAAAAAATGAATTACCTACTTTAAAATCTTATTCAACACTAATTATGTATTCATAATAAAAAAGAATAATAATTTACAAAAGGCAGAGATAACTTAACTATATTAATATAGGTATAGGATACTTAGTGTAATAACTAATAAATCCTATACCTTTTTTATAAATACTTTAATTATAGCATTTAGTTCTATTTACTAGCTTTGTAATTGGAACTAATGCCATAATTACTAAAATAACTAATAAATTACCAAGTACAACTGAACCATTAATAATAAATGAATATAAAGCTGGAGACCATCCTTTAGGAGCAAATTCACCAAAGAATACTACACCAGATATAAAATGGAATATAAATTTTACAAACATTCCAAATATCGCACCTATTAATGATTTGTTCTTAAAGAAGCCTGCTAGACCAACTGCCATAAATGGAAGAGGGTAGTCAAATAAAACTTGGATTGGATGTATTATATATGGACTTATAATTAAATATATAATTCCAAATAAGAAACCAGTAAGCATTCCTATTTCTGGGCCATATATAAAGGCTATTACTAAAATTGGAACCATACTACCAAGATTTATACTACCTGCACCATAAGGTAAATCTATAAGTTTAATAAAATGTAATATTGTAGCTAATGCTAAAGCAATACCTATTCTTGTCATTGTTTTAGCTTCTAATTTTATTCTTTTGAATCTAATAAGAGCTAAGATTATAAGAACAAGACCTATAAGCGTTGCAAAAGTTAATGGGTTTATAAAAATTTCAGTAAATCCATTTTTTATTGTATTTATAAAATTATCCATAAAAATAACCTCCTATAGAGTGCTAAGAGGTACATTAGTTAATAATAAAAATTATTAATATATCTCACTGCTTTCCTACGCTGGTATTATCCAGATCAGGTAAATAGGGTTAATGAAAAAAATCATTTCTCAGCACAAAGGCACCCCTAGCACTTTTTTATGTTTAATTTTATATAACTTGTACTATAAAGTCAATAAAAATTATGTATTTTAATGGAGGGAGCTGATTAATCAGCTCCTTATCCATATCTATGAATTCTTTTTATTCTTGGTTTTGCAAGATATTCATAAGATGACTTCCAATAAGGCAAAAGAGTAGGATTATAATCTAAAACATCTTTTAAAAACTTATCAAAAACATGATATTTCACTAGTATTTTTATAATATCCTTAGGATATGGAGTAACCTTAACATAAGGCTTTCTTGGATCTATAACTTTTATTTTACCTTTAGAATTTACAAATATATGAGCATTTCTAAAATTAAGTCTTTTAAATTTAAGTCGTTTTAAATCTTCTATTAAATCTATAATTTCTTTAGATAATTCTTTAGGTAAACCATGTTTAGATATATATTCCATAAGGTTTACTCCACCAACATATTCTCTTATCAATATGTTACTAAACCTCACTATAACTTTTGGGAAAAAAGGACTATCATTTGTTTTCTTTAATATTTCTTCTTCATCCTTAGCATTTTTAATATTTTTAAAGACTTTTAGAGCATAACCTTCTGGTGTTAAATAAACTGAACCTTCAGCTCCAGATCCTAAAAGTTTAAAATCTTTTACTTCTAGTAAATAATTCATATTGTCCACCTAAATATTAC
>JAEZAL010000046.1 GCA_023427705.1 Bacillota bacterium
TATAAAGAAATTGTTAAAGGATATGAAGTAGATTTATTCCTTTATGCAAATAACTATACAGAAGTGAAGGCTGGAGAAGATTCAATAGAATACTTCAAGACTCCTAAAGATGCAATAAAAGTATTTAAAGCAGGGGCAAGAATGGCTAAAGGAACTACATCAGAAAAGGGATTAGTTGAAAGTTACTTTGCAAATCCATTTGGTCCAGCTCAAAAGAAAGAAGAAACTGATGCATTAATTGAAAAATACTTTGATGCTATGTTTAAAGGAACTGTTAAAGTTGGACAAATTAAAACTGCATTAGCACTAGAAGGAAAAGAAAAAGAAGGACCAAGAGAAGCAGCTATAGAATTATTTGATATAATTAAAAAGATGAAGTAAAGAAAGTATTAAAAAAAATATTAGTAATAAATGTAAAGGGAGAAATGATACTCCCTTTACATTTGCTCTATTCATTTGAACCAATATACCTGTTTTTCCCGAAAAAGGAAAGTGAATATAGTCCAGCAATACCTACTAATGCATAAATTACTCTTTCTAAAGCAGGCATAAAGCCAAACAAGTTGTTAACTAGATTGTATTGGAAGAATCCAATTAGTCCCCAATTAACAGCTCCAATGATAACTAAAATAAGAACGATTGAATCTAATATTTTCATAAAAATCCTCCCTTTTATTGGTTACGAAATTAGTTTAACCAATTAGAGAAAATATATTCACTATATAGTGATATTTCTGTCGATAGGTTGATTTAAAGAAATAATAGTATCTGTTCTTTGTATTCCACTAATAGGATTAATTTTATTTAACAATATGTTTTGAAGATCAGAGATGTTTTTACATACAACTTTTGCAAAAACACTATAGTTACCAGTAGTTAAATGTAATTCTACAACTTCTTTAATTTTTGATAGTTCGTCAAAAACTAAATCATAAGAAGATGTCTTGTCTATATATATTCCAACAAAACAGCACACGTCATAACCAAGCTTAGGTAAATTTAATAGAATACGCGTACCTTTAATTATACCCAACTCTTCCATTTTTTTCATTCTAACGTGTATAGTACCACCACTTACATGACATATTCTAGCAATTTCTAGGTAAGGAGTTCTACAATCTTTTATTAATAATTCTAATATTTGAAAGTCTAATTCGTCTAATTGGTTAGTAAGGTTTATACTCATGAAACCACCTCATTTTAACATTTTATAATTACTTACTATATTTTATCAAATAATTATTTAAAATAGAAGGGTATTTTAATAAATTTAATAAAATCTTTTAAATTTATTACTATATTGCTAAAATTTTACTTTAAAATGAAATATATATGAAAAGGTTATGAAGTAAAAAATAAATAAAGCGATATATCTTGAAAATGAATTATATTTCTTTTAATATATAATAAGAAGCTTTCAAAGGAGGATTTATACCGTGAACATATTAATTACTATAGCATACTTTGCAATTACTATCGGATTAATGATTTTATTATTTACACTTGGAAGAAAGTATGTATTTTCAAAGGTAAGAATAAACAAATGGATTCCATTAGCTATATCTTTAGTATTATTTATAGTTCAGTTTATTGTTAGAAGTAATAATATTTGGATAACTATGTCATTTACTTTAGTTATAGTTTGGTTCTTTATGTGGTTTATGGACATACAAAATACTGGTGGACCTAAGAAGAAAGAAAAGAAGATTGAAATAAGACCTAAGGCTAAACCTAATAGAGTAAAACATATGCAAAACAAAGACAAATAAAACTTTGGAAATAAATAAACATGGCATTCTAAAAGCAATGCCATGTTTATTTATTTTTCTGTAATATATTCTCTTATAAAAATTGGAGAGCTAAATGCTATTCTATTATCATCTTCAATAATTTTAATAATATACCATGTTTCATTATTTTCTTTTTTATGCTCATATAAATATTTAATGCTATTTAAATTTATGTTTTCTATAGTTCTAATAATTTTTCCGTTATTACTTATTATTTGTATTTCCTTGATTTTAAACTTAATATCCTCAGCAAAAATCATAAATCTTAATTTAGGTGATGAAATGAAAATTTCTTCTCCCATAAAATAATCGTTAATTGTAAAATAAAACTTTAAATATCTAGATTCAGTTGAGTAAGTTCTTCTATCTCTGAAGGATGAAATTATATTAGAAGTTGATAAATTATTACATATACAAGCTGTTAAAAGTTCATTATCAGCAAAATTAAGCATATTATTGCTTTGTTTACTTATAGCACCTAGTAGCCAACCAGAATCAAGCAAACTAAAATAATATTTATTCTGTCTTTTGTTGCTAATATCTTTATTATTAACCTCAACACATGTTATTAATTTATTTAAAACTTCGTTATAAGGAAGTAAATTAATATTTTTATTTTGATCAGTCAATGTGATAAATGAATCTGTATTATTAAGCATCCATAATGCTAAAATTTTAAAATCCATAACAGAGTTAGTAAAATAATTATTACTATTAATAATGTTCATATCTCCATATAAATTTGTACTACATTTAAAGCCAGCAAGTGGGATAAAGTCATTATATTTTTTTCTTATTCTAGCTGCATAAATTTTACTACCTTGAAATTTAGAATACCTACTTTCTTTTATATACACTTCTTCAGAAAGAAAAGAATTATGATCTGTAATAAACATAAAATTCAAACCAATCTTATAAGCATACTCATAAGCTTCCATATGAGAAAGGTTACCAACTGAATAAGTTGTATCGTAACTTGCTATTCCATAGTAATATTTTATATTGGATTTATCAAAGGTACTTATATCCTTACTTTTTTTTCTTCCCAACTTAAGCTCCTTAGCAAAATTATTATATTATATTATAGTATTTAATAAGTAGAAATAATGACAATAATATGAAGTAGTGATAAAATAACTTTAAATAAAAAAAATAAATGGAGGGTATAAAATGATATTAGAATTTAACGGAATTAAACCAGTGATAGATAAGACTTGCTATATTTCAGAGAGTGTTGATATAATAGGAGAAGTTGTTATAGAAAAGAACGCTAATATTTGGTTTGGAACTACTATAAGAGGCGATATGAATAAAGTTTATATTGGAGAAAATACTAATATTCAAGAAAATTCAGTTGTCCATGTAGATTTTCCTTGTGAAACTTATATAGGAAAAAATGTAACTATAGGTCATAGAGCTATTATTCATGGATGTACTATTGGTGATAATGTTTTAGTTGGTATGGGATCAATTATACTAAATGGAGCAAAAATAGGAAAGAATAGTATTATAGGGGCAGGATCTTTAGTAACGCAATATAAGGAATTTGAAGAAGGAGTTCTTATTATGGGTAGTCCTGCTAAGGTAGTAAGAAAGCTTACAGAAGATGAAATTAAGAATATAGAGCAATCTGCAAAAAATTATGTGGAAATTAGTAGGAAATACTTATAAAATTAGGAGGTAAAATGATTAATATAGGAAAATATAACTTGTTAGAAATTAAAAGAGAAAAAGAATTTGGATATTATCTAGGTGATGAAGGCAAAACAGATGTATTATTACCAAAATCAATGGCTGAAGGAAAAGAAATTAATATTGGTGATAAAATAGAAGTATTTGTTTATAGAGATTCAAAGGATAGACCAATTGCAACTTTTAAAAAACCATTAGTAACTGTAGGTGACGTTGGTTACTTAAAAGTAGTTTTTCAATCAGAATTTGGAGCTTTTATAGACTTTGGACTAGATAGAGATATATTTGTACCTTTAAAGGAACAAAGATATAAGTTACATACAGGAAGTAAATATTTATTTTATATTTATTTAGATAAAACAGATAGATTAGCTGCAACTACTGATGTTGAAGATTATATTTTAATTGCTAATGAAGAAGGCAAAGAATATAAGGTTGGAGATGAAGTAGTAGGTCAAGTATATGGTAAAACTGAAGGTGGGACTGTACATATTGCTATAGATTCTAAATATAGAGGGTTAATTTTACCTAATGAGTACTATACTGAAATTTATCCAGGAACTGAAATGAAACTTAGAGTTAAAAGAATATATGAAGATGGAGTAATTGGATTAACTCCAAGACAAAAAAGATTAAGTGAAAGAGATAAGATTCAAGAAGATATATTAAAGTATTTAAAGAAGAATGGTGGGTTTATGCATTTTAATGATAAATCAAAACCAGAAGATATAAAGGCTACTTTTAATACTAGTAAAAACTACTTTAAAATGGCACTTGGTGGGCTAATGAAAGAAGGAAAAATAGTACAAGAAAAAGAGGGAACTAGATTAAAATAGCAGAAGGTAGCTAAGTAGCTACCTTCTTTTATACATAAATTTAAAAAAATATTAAAATTTATTGACTTTATTACTTTAGTATGATAAAGTAATAAATAAGCAAAGCGATAAGTAATAAATATCAAGGGGGATTTAATTATGAATATGAAGATTAAGAAAAAGATTTTATCATTGGCATTAATGGCTATATTGCCAATTACATTAATATCATGTGGAGAGAAAAAAGTTGGAAATTCACTAGAAAAGGAAACTTTAATACTTGGTTTTGATGATACTTTTGTACCAATGGGATTTAAAGATGAAAATGGGGAATATGCAGGGTTTGATATAGATCTTGCAAAAGAAATGAGTAAGAAACTTGGAAAAGAAATAGAGTTTCAACCAATAGATTGGAGTATGAAAGAAACTGAACTTAATAACGGAAATATAGATTTTATTTGGAATGGTTATAGTGTTACTGAAGAAAGAAAAGAAAAAGTAGAATTTTCAAATTCTTATTTAAATAATAGACAAGTTATAATAACTTTAGCAGATTCTAAAATTAATTCTAAAGCAGATTTAGCAGGGGCTGTGGTTGGAGCACAAAATCAATCAAGTGCTGTTGATGCAATAGAGGCTGATGGAGATATAGTATCAACATTTAAAGATGGACAAATAGTAACATTTGATACTAATAATGATGCATTTATGGATTTAGAAGCTGGAAGATTAGATGCAATAGTAGCAGATGAGATACTAGCTAAATATTATATTAATCAAAGAGGTGCTGAAAAATACAAAGTTTTAGATGAAGATTTTGGTGATGAAGAATATGCTGTAGGTATGAGAAAAGATGATAAAGAATTAGTTGAAGCTTTTAATAAAGCCTTTAAAGAATTAATAGATGAAGGCATAGCAGGAGAAATTTCAGAAAAATGGTTTGGAGAAGATATTATAGTTAAATAGAAGTATAGGTGGTGTTTACTTTGGAATTAATAAATGAAATAATAACTTTTTTACCTCAAGTATTAGAAGGTCTAAAGGTAACAATTAAAATTTTTGCAATAACATTAATATTATCAATACCTTTAGGAGTAATAGTTGCACTTGGAAGGGTATCAAAAGTTAAGTTAATTAAATCATTAACAGGAATATATGTATTAGTTTTAAGAGGAACACCTTTATTACTTCAAATATTATTTATATTTTTTGGACTACCATTATTAAATATAAATATTCAAAGATTTCCAGCAGCAATATTAGCCATGGTATTAAATTATGGAGCTTATTTTGGGGAAATATTTAGAGCAGGAATTTTATCAATAGATAAGGGGCAATTTGAAGGAGCAGAAGTTTTAGGACTTAGTAAAAAGGATACATTCTTTAGAATAATAATGCCTCAAGCACTAAAAAGAATATTCCCACCAGTAGCAAATGAAGTTGTTACTTTAGTAAAAGATACTGCTTTAATATATGTTGTTGGTTTAGATGAATTATTGAAAATAGCAAAGATAGCAGCTAATAGATTATCATCTATTATGCCTTTTGTAGTAGTTGCCGTTGTTTATTTAATTTTTAATGGAATAATAACAAAATTATTAGAATTTATAGAAAAGAAATTTAGTTACTATGAATAGGAGGGATACTATGCTAAAAATTCAAGGAATAAATAAAAAGTTTGGGAATTCAGAAGTTTTAAAAGGAATAGATTTAGAAGTTAATTCTGGAGAAATAGTGGTAATAGTAGGTCCTTCTGGCGGTGGAAAAACTACTTTATTAAGATGTATAAATGGGTTAGAGTTTTGTGATAAGGGTACTATAGAAATAGATAAAAAATATTTATGTAAAGATGGAGTTTATGAAAATAAAAGTAAATTCAATGAGGCAAGAAGAGAAATTGGACTAGTATTTCAAAGTTTTAATCTTTTTCCACATATGAGTGTTTTGGAGAATTTAATAGAAGCACCTAAAAGAGTTTTAAAACAATCAGAAGAAGAGGCAGTAAAAAATGCAAAGGGAATATTAAAATTTTTAGGTCTTGAAGATAAGATAAATAGTTATCCATACCAATTATCAGGTGGGCAAAAGCAAAGAGTTGCCATAGGTAGAGCTCTAGCATTAAATCCCAAATTAATGTGTTTTGATGAACCTACATCAGCTTTAGATCCAGGATTAACTGGAGAAGTTGCAGGGCTAATAAGATCTTTAGCAAAGAATGGAATGAGTATGCTTATTATAACTCATGATATGAGTTTTGCTGAAAAAGTTGCCGATAGAATTTATTCAATGAATAATGGAGTATTAACTACTGGAAACTTTTATAAACCAGCAATATAAAATGAAAGAATGAAAGAATTTAGAATTATTAATATAATTCTAAAGGATTTACTGAAAATATAGTTATTTTAGAAACTCCGAAGGAGTTTCTTTTTTTATTTTAGGCTTTGTTTTATTTGAATGTTGATAATTACTAATTTACTACAACTAGAGTGTATTCTTTCTTTTTTTTATAGCATTATATTCCAAATAAATGTATAATAAAAGTATCAATTATTACACAATTGTATTGTTATACGAATTAGTTAATTACTAAACTGCTCGATAAATAAGAATTTTGTGTACTGTTATCTTTGGGGTAAAAAGTGACAAGCTTTAGGTATACAAACGGAATTGGTTTAATGATAATAGAAGGAATTTGGAGGTTATAAGGGATGATTAAGAAATTATATGAAAAGAGTGAGATTTGGTTTGCAGTAGCTTGGATTATTGCATATTGTGTGCTTACATCAATAGGAGATAATATGTCAGCAAGTGTTGGTGTTTTAAAGATTATCACATTGCCGATATTGATAGTGCTTACTGTAATATTATATCTTTTTGTAAAAAAGAATGGGTTGTCTGAAAAATATGGTCTTTGCAAACCACAAGTATCTGCTTCAAAGATGTTGTTTTATATTCCACTGATAGTTCTCTTAACAGCAAATCTTTGGAATGGTGTTAAGATGAACACTTCACCATTGGAAACGTTATTATATGTATTATCTATGCTTTGTGTTGGTTTTCTTGAAGAAATGATATTCCGTGGATTTTTATTCAATGCTATAGTCAAGGATGGTGTTAAATCAGCTATCATTATTTCAAGTGTGACTTTTGGAATGGGGCATATTGTGAATCTGCTTAATGGTTCTGGAGCCGAATTGCTACCCAACTTACTACAGGTAATGTACGCAGTAGCTATTGGCTTTGCATTTGTGATGATTTATTACAAGACAAAGAGTTTACTTCCTTGTATTGTCACTCATAGCCTGTTTAATGCGGCAAGTGCTTTTGCTAACAAAGCAGATATTACATCTCAAATACGAATTGTTACCAGTGTTTTGATTGCAATTATCGCTGGTGCATATGCATTATATATTACTTTAGTGGTTAAGAACAAAGAAACAAAATAAACAGAATTTATTTACACTTTCAGTTCATCTGAGTGACAAATTGCAATTTAGAAGTTAGATTTGATGAATAATTTTAAACTATTACGAATTAAAAGTGGATAAATAAATTTATCCACTTTTATACTTTTAGTTATCAGCATAATGTTAAAATAGAGACTAATTTTACATTTTTTAATATTTATTTTATCTACTATGTTTGGAATCCTTATGCAACTTTTTTCTTATCACTGGCTCTAAAGAAAATCTTAATTATTTCGTTAATTACAAAAGGAATTAATGAAATTAATATTACTATTCCCCAATCTTTTAATGTTAAAGAATATACTTTAAAGACTTTCGCTGTAAAAGGAATAGTGATTATAGCAAATTGTAATGCAATCCCAAGTAATAAGGAGCCAATTAACCACTTATTCTTAAATATTCCAACTTGGAGTAGAGATTTGGTTTCATTTCTCATAGCAAGAGAATAGAAGAGTTGTGAAACACTAAGAACAACAAAAGCCATAGTTTGAGCATGTCTTAGTGAGTCAGGATATAAATATTCTCCTAATACAAATGCAAATAATGTAATACCACCTATAAGTATTCCATTTAGAATTAGTAAAACTCCAGTTCTTCCAGCAAAAAGGCTTTCTTTAGGGTTTCTTGGAGGTAAATCCATTACTCCTTTATCACCAGGGTCAACTCCTAAGGATAGAGCTGGAAAACTATCTGTTATTAAATTTACCCAAAGTATATGAATAGGTAAAAGTGGAGAAGGCCAATTTAATAGTATTGCTACAAATAAGGAAAGTATTTCACCTAAATTACAACTAAGAAGAAAAATTATAGATTTTTTTATATTATTAAATATATTTCTTCCTTCTTCCACAGCCTTAACTATTGTTGTGAAATTATCATCTGTTAATACCATATCTGCAGCACCTTTAGCAACATCCGTTCCTGTAATACCCATAGCTACACCTATATCAGCTGCTTTTAAAGACGGAGCATCATTAACACCATCGCCTGTCATAGACACTATATTTCCATAGGATTTAAAGGCTTTCACTATTTTAACCTTATGCTCTGGTGATACTCTTGCAAAGACTTTATAATTATTTATGATTTTAGTAAATTCTTCTTCAGAGTAACTATCTATTTCATTTCCAGACATTGCCTGGGAAATATCATTTACAATTCCTAATTCTTTAGCAATAGCAACGGCAGTATTTTTATGATCTCCAGTTATCATTATTGTTCTGATACCTGCTTTTTTACTCAATTCTATAGAACCTTTTACTTCTTCTCTAGGAGGGTCAATCATTCCCATAAGTCCAACAAAAATTAAGTCGTTTTCTAATTTATCCATTGGAACATTGACAGTATCAATAGTTTTATAAGCAAGAGCAAGAACTCTTAAAGCATCATCTGACATTGAGTTAGAAGCATTTAATGTTTCAGACTTTTCTTTATCGGTAAATTCTTTAATTTCTCCATTAACTAATATCTTATTAGAAATTTTTAATATACTATCTATAGCACCCTTAGTAAAAACATTATATTTATTTTCATAAGTATTTACAGTAGTCATAAGCTTTCTATCAGAATCAAATGGAATTTCATTAACTCTTTTAAATTCTTTATTTAATTCATCTTTTAATATATTAATTTTATTTCCAACATCTATTAAAGCAACTTCTGTTGGATCACCTGTTTGAACACCATTATTTGAAGTAGCATCGTTACACAATATCATTCCATGTGTTAAAATTTCCGTTTCTTTATTAGTAATATCGATATTTTCTAGATTATATATTTGTCCATTAACGTAATATTTTTTTACTGTCATTCTATTAATAGTAAGTGTACCTGTTTTATCGGAACAAATTATATTAACTGATCCTAGAGTTTCAACAGATGGCAACTTTCTAATAATAGCATTTTCTTTTATCATTCTTTGCACACCAAGTGCTAGTACAATAGCTACTATGGCTGGCAATCCTTCAGGTATAGCAGCAACAGCTAAACTTATAGATGTCATAAACATTTCTAATATATCTCTACCTTGAAATAGTGATACTATAAACATAATTATTGAAATACCAACAGCAGCAAAGCCAAGTATTTTTCCAAGTTCAGCTAATTTCTTTTGAAGAGGAGTAAGGTTCTCGTCTTCAGCATCAAGCATTTTAGCTATTTTACCAATTTGTGTATTCATCCCAGTGCTAACAACTATTCCAACACCTCTGCCATAGGTAACCAAAGTTGACATAAATGCCATATTATGTTGGTCTCCAATTGGGACATCAGTATTTTCAGTTATAGTATCAGAATTTTTTTCAGAAGGTACAGATTCACCAGTAAAGGCTGATTCTTCAATTTTTAAATTAGCAGATTCAACTATCCTTAAATCAGCAGGAATATATCTACCAGCATCAATAATCACTACATCTCCTACAACTACTTCTTCTGATGGAATTTCTATAATATTTCCATCCCTTTTTACAATTGCTTTAGGAGTGGATAGACTCTTTAAAGCTTCCAGAGCTTTCTCAGCTTTAGATTCTTGAATAACGCCTACAACAGCATTAATAATGATTACTATTAATATGATAATAGAATCGCTAACTTCTCCAACCATAAAAGAAATAATTGCAGCAATTAATAAAATATAAATCATCACATCATTAATTTGAGCTAAGAAAAGTTGAAATATAGATTTTTTCTTTTTTCCTTCAAGTTTGTTTAATCCATTTTGATCTAATCTTAATTTGGCTTCTGAAGATGAAAGACCATTTATTAAATTAGTGGATAGTTCATTTATAATTTCATTAGATTCTTTGTTAAACCACATTTAAAAACCTCCAAAATTTAAAAATATATTTATTAGAAATCTATATAAATATAGTGTATTGATTTTTATTAATATTAATACATAGAAAAAAGTGAGTTGAATAATTTTTAATGTTATAATTATTTATGAAAGGGTGGAGATTATGGAAATAGGAAGAATTAATAGAAAAAACATAATAAATCAAGAAAGAAAAATAGTTTCTGAAAAAAAAGATTTTTCTCAAAGCTTCAATCAAGCAAGAGATAGAAAGTCTGAAGAGCAATTAAAAAATATGATTGAAGATATACATAAAAAAGGTAATAGATTAGTAATTACTAAAACATATGGAGATGTAATTGCCTATAAAAAAATGATAAAAGAGTATTTAGAATCTATTTTAAAGTATATGTATGATACTAAAAAAGATATTAGTTTTTGGCAAACTCAATATTTTATTACAGTAGATACTATAGATAAAAAATTAGAGGAATTAACTGAAGTGCTTTTAAAAGGTGAAATGGAAAATTTAAATATAGCTGCATCTATAGATGAAATACAAGGGTTGATTGTAGATATTTATAGATAAAATAAAAGTAGCTTGATAATTTTTGTAATTAAAGGTACTATTAAGTAATAATAATTGTCGCAATATAG
Organism: Bacillota bacterium; assembly: GCA_023427705.1. Taxonomy (GTDB): domain Bacteria; phylum Bacillota; class Clostridia; order Clostridiales; family Clostridiaceae; genus Clostridium. The sequence continues at coordinate 11,216 of JAEZAL010000046.1, forward strand.
GAGGTCATATATGGTAAAAAGATTTATTAGCTATTATAAGCCGTATAAGAAATTATTTTTCTTAGATATGTTAGTTGCGTTTATAGCAGCAGCTTCGGATTTAGTTTATCCGATGATGACTAGAACATTAGTAAATGATAGTATTCCTAATAAGAATATTAGAATGGTTATTTTATTTGGAGTAGTTTTAATACTTATATATTTAATTAAAGCTGCTTGTGCATATTTCATGCAATATTATGGACATGTTATGGGAGTTCATATGCAAGGAGATATGAGAAAGGATATGTTTTTACATTTGCAAAAACTACCTAATACATATTTTGATAATAATAAAACTGGGGATTTAATGAGTAGGATGATTAATGATCTTATGGAAGTATCAGAACTTGCTCATCATGGGCCAGAAGATTTATTTATTTCTGTAGTTATGTTAGTAGGATCTTTTATTGTATTATGCACAATAAATATTCCATTAACCTTAATTATATTTGCTTTTATTCCATTTATAGTATTCTTTACTTGGAAGCAAAAGAATAGAATGCTTAATGCTTTTATGGAAACTAGAGTAGAAACATCAGCAGTAAATTCAAATCTTGAAAATTCACTTTCAGGAATTAGAATAACAAAAGCTTTTGTATCTCATGAATATGAAATAGACAAGTTTAAAAGAGGAAATAATAAGTTTAAGAAAGCTAGATCTAAAGCTTATAAAGTTATGGCAGAATATGGTGCTGGAGTAGGTTTTGGAATAGATATATTAGATTATATATCATTAATAGCAGGTGGAATATTTACTTATCTTAATATTATTAACTTAGGGGATTTCTTCGCTTATTTACTATATATTAAGTTATTTACACAACCTATTAAGAAGCTTGTAAGTTTTATGGAACAATATCAAAATGGAATGACTGGCTTTAAGAGATTTATATCTATAATAGATGAAGAAGTGGAAGAAGATGGTACTTTAGAATTAGAGAATGTTAAAGGCGAAATTGAATTTAAGGATGTTCATTTTAGTTATGAAGAAAAGAATATCTTAGAAGGCATTGATTTGAAAATTGAAGCAGGGAAAATGCTTGCCTTAGTTGGACCTTCTGGAGGGGGAAAAACAACATTTTGTAATTTAATTCCAAGGTTCTATGATGTAAGCAGTGGAGATATTACTATAGATAATAAGAGTATATATAGTATTACTTTAGAATCTTTAAGAGGCAATATAGGAATTGTTCAACAAGATGTTTTCTTATTTACTGGCACAATAAAGGATAATATTTTATATGGTAAACAAGATGCTACAGATGAAGAAGTTATTATAGCTGCTAAAAGAGCTAATATACATGAATTTATAATGAATTTACCAGATGGATATAATACTTATATAGGTGAAAGAGGAGTTAAACTTTCAGGAGGACAAAAGCAAAGAATTTCTATTGCTAGAGTATTCTTAAAGAATCCACCTATTTTAATATTAGATGAAGCAACATCTGCGCTAGATAATACAACAGAATATATGATTCAAAAATCTTTAGAAGAGTTATGTGAGGGACGAACTACGATTGTAGTTGCACATAGGTTATCTACAATAAAGAATGCAGATGAAATATTAGTATTAACAGATAAAGGGATAGAAGAAAAAGGAAGTCATGAGGAACTTCTTAATGGTGATGGTCTGTATAAAGAGTTATATGAATCACAATTTTTAAATTTAAAGAAATAAAATTCTATCTATTGGACAGAATACTATAGAGAATATTGACTAATGAAATATAAATATAGTAAAATTAAACTATAAATACCCTGTAGGGGTATAACAGGAGGTAGATTTATATGGTTCAACATGTATCAGAAGTAGATTTTAATGAAGTAGTATTAAATTATGAGGGAGTTGTTTTAGTTGATTTCTGGGCAACTTGGTGCGGCCCATGTAAAATGATTGCGCCAGTTGTTGAAGAAGTTGCTAAGGAAGTAAACAATGCAAGATTTGTAAAAGTTGATGTAGATCAAAATGAAAATTTAGCAAATAAGTATCAAATATCAAGTATTCCAACACTTATGATATTTAAAAATGGTACTCCGGTTGATACTTTAGTAGGATTTATGCCAAAGGATTCTTTAAAGGCTGCCGTAGTTAAACATCTATAATTGAGGTCTTATCTTGGATAAAAGATATGATATTGCTATTATAGGAAGTGGGCCAGCAGGATTATCAGCTGCATTAAATGCAAAAATAAGAAATAAAGATTTTATAATATTTGGCAATAAGAATTTAACTAATAAAATAGTTAAGGCCCCTAAAATAAATAATTATTTAGGATTCTATAATGTTACTGGAGAATTATTAAAAGAAAAATTTCAAGAACATTTAATTTCTATGAACATTGAGATAACAGAAGAAAGAATAAATAGTATATATGCCATGGGAGAATATTTTGCATTAATGGCAAATGATAAAACCTATGAAGCAAAATCTATTATTCTTGCTACTGGAATAGAATATACAAGGCCTATTAAAGGTGAAGAAGAGTTTTTAGGAAAGGGTGTAGGATATTGCGCAACTTGTGATGCACCTTTATATAAAAACAAAATAGTAACAGTAATAGGTCATAATAAGGAAGCTGAAGATGAAACTAATTATGTTTCTGAAATTGCTGGAAAAGTATATTACATACCTATGTATAAGGGAGAATACAAGCTTAATGAAAATGTTGTATTGGTAGAAGATAAACCAGAAGAAGTTATAGGAGACTTAAAGGTAAATAAATTACTTTTAAAGAATTCTGAAATAGAAACTAATGCTGTTTTTATTTTAAAGGATTCTATATCTCCAGGCCAATTAGTACCAGGTTTATCAATAGAAGAAGGGCACATTAAGGTAGATAGGTTAATGAAAACTAATATACCAGGTTGCTTTGCAGCAGGAGATTGTGTAGGGAAACCATATCAGTATATTAAATCTGCAGGAGAAGGAAATATAGCTTCCTTAAGTGCAGTAAAATACTTAGATGAGCTATCAAAAAAATAATAAAGATGTTGTCTCAACAGTTCCAAGTTGAAATGTAGAATTATTGATGTAATTTTAAATAAATTATTCAAAATATATTTGTTTTAGAAACTCCTTAAGGAGTTTCTTCTTTAATTTTATAAATCTAAATTAACATTTAGTTCTATAGAAAAACTTATATATTCTAATGTAAGTCTTTCTATAGAAAATTATTATTAATAATTTATATAAAAATTTACAAATGATTAAACATTTTTTAAAATAGATATACTATAATAACATTAATATCATACAATTAATATGGAAAGTTGAGTGAAGATAGTTATGAGTAATAAACAAAAAAATAGCAAAGTAAATCCTTTGCTAGTTGTTGGAGCTATAGCAGGCGCAGCAGCTGTAGCAGCAGCTGCAAAGAAGATTAAGGACAATAAAGAAAAAAAAGAATCATTTTTGAAGTTTAGTGAAAGCTTTCAAGAAAATGAAGGTAGACAAGTATTTTTTGTTGGTGGTGGCTTAGCATCATTAGCAGGTGCAGCTTATTTAATAAGAGATTGCAATTTTAAAGGAGAAAACATTCATATTATTGAAAGTCGTAATGTCTTAGGTGGAAGTAATGATGGTGCTGGAGATTCAACAAATGGATTTATTGTACGTGTAGATAAAATGCTAAATCAAGAAACATATGAAAACTTCTGGGAACTATTTAAATCTATACCATCAATTGATATGCCAGGTATGAGTGTTACTGAAGAAATATTAAACTTTGATAAATTACATCCAACTCATGCTCAAGCACGTTTAGTTGATAAAGATGGAAATAAAATAAATGTAATGAAAATGGGATTCAATAATTCAGATCGTTTAGCTTTAGGAAAATTAATGATGATGCCCGAAGAAAATTTAGATGATTTAACTATAGAAGATTGGTTTAGACATACACCACATTTCTTTACAACTAATTTCTGGTATATGTGGCAAACAACATATAATTTCCAAAGATGGTCTAGTTTATTTGAATTCAAGCGTTATATGGAGCGTATGATGGTTGAATTTTCACGTATAGAAACCTTAGAAGGAATTACTCGTACACCATATAATCAATATGAATCAGTAATTCTTCCAATAAAGAATTATTTAAGTGAAAAAAATGTTGATTTTATTACAAATACTTTAGTTACAGATATAGATTTTAAACCAGGAGATGAAATAACAGCAATAGCAATTCACATAAATGATAATGAAGGAGAAAAGGTAATTCAATTAAAAGATGAAGATATATGTATTATGACTAATGGATGCATGACAGATAATGCAACTTTAGGAGATTTTAATACAGTTCCAGAATATAAGACTGAAAACCCTATATCAGCAAATCTTTGGGAAAGAGTTGCTAGGAAAAAGATGGGACTTGGAAATCCAACACCTTTCTTTAAAAATCCAGACAATACTAATTGGGAAAGCTTCACTGTGACTTGTAAGGGAAATAAACTAGTAAAGCTTATTGAACAATTCTCAGGTAATATTCCAGGAAGTGGAGGATTAATTACTTTTAAAGATTCAAGTTGGTTAATGAGTATAGTAGTTGCAGCACAGCCTCATTTTAAAAATCAGTCAATGGATACAACTGTTATTTGGGGATATGGACTTTATACAGATAAAGTAGGTGATTACGTAAAGAAACAAATGAAAGATTGTACAGGAAAAGAAATATTAACAGAGCTTATACACCATCTACACTTTGAAAATGAGATAGATGAAATTATGGATTCTATAGTTAATGTAATTCCATGTATGATGCCATACGTAGATTCACTATTCCAACCAAGGAAAATGACAGATAGACCTAGCGTAGTTCCAGAAGGTTCAACCAACTTTGCTATGATTGGTCAATTTGTTGAAATTCCAGAAGAAATAGTATTTACAGAAGAATACGCAGTACGTTCCGCTAAAATAGCAGTATACTCTTTATTAGGAGTAAAACATAAAGAAGTAATACCAGTAACGGTTTATAAAAAAGATCCAAAGATAAGCTTAAAGGCTTTAAGAAAAACTTATAGATAAAAAACTGCCGAAAGGCAGTTTTTTTAATGAAAGAATGAAATAATTAGTGAAAAAACTCCTTTCGGAGTTTTAAAATTTATAAATTCCGAAGGAATTTAATCAATCATTTTTTCATTTTTTCATTTCTTAATTTTTTAATTTCCCTAAAACTCCATAAGGAGTTTTCACCTTAATTCTACATTTTACATTATTCATTTTACATTACTTAAATACGGTTGGTACATCATAAAAGCATGGTTTTCACAGATGTATTCATCGTTTATCAATTCGTTATTAAGGTTATACACTTTTCTATAAATAACATTATTTCTAATATAATTACCGAAGAATCCAGGTGTCATGGAATGTTCTTTTTCATAAATTTCATAATTATAATTACATGATTCTGAAGCTCTCCATTCACCAACTAAGTATTTATCGGTAAGAAAGAGTACAAGCTGATATTTTGTATTAGTTGTATTAGCAATTTCTAAATCTAGGTAGTTATAATAACAGGTAGCACCTGAACCAAAAGGTTGTGTTCTTTTTATGTCAGGAAAAACATCGTGACTATGTCTATATCTTTCTGTTACAGTTAATGGTGTATGTAGTGTCATCCAATATATTAAATTAGATAATTGACAAAGTCCACCTCCAACTCCAGGTTTAAAACTACCATCAGGGCATAAAACTACACCATCTTTATATCCTTTTCTATAGCTAGGCTTACCTATGGCTTTCCAATAAGAAAAATATTCTCCAGGATTTATTTCTAATCCATTAAGTTTTTTTAAAGCTAATTTCAAGTTTGTAACTTTATTTTCTTGTAGATACATATCTACATCTTTTAGTTTTCTATAAAGAGGTGTTTGGTGTGTAAATACTAAATAGTCAAGTTTATTGTTATTAATTTTTTTACTATAAGATTTATTAGAGAAATGCCAATAAGCATACTTTTTTGTTCTATAATAAATTTTTCCTATAAATAATCTTAATTTGCTCCTTTTTATAGGCTTTTTTTCAACATAGGACATATAATATTCCTCCATAGTCTTTATATATAAGATAATTATACGAAACTATAACCTATATGTAAATATATGGGATATGATATAAGTTTATATACCAAAATATTTCTTTGAGTTATAGTAACAAATATTTTGGATAAGCTGTCCTAAATAATCAAAATCAGCAGGGTATTCTCCATTTTCTATTAAGTCACCAATTTTATTACATAAAATTCTTCTAAAGTATTCATGTCTAGGGAAGGATAAAAAGCTTCTAGAATCAGTAAGCATCCCGACAAAAGTAGAAAGCATTCCAGTAGATGATAGTAGATCTATATGTTTTTCAATTCCTAATTTATTGTCACAAAACCACCATGGAGCTCCAAGTTGCATTTTCCCTTTAATACCTTTATCATTACTTTGAAAATTACCACACATAGTAGATAACATATCTAAATCCTTTGGATTTAAGCAATATAAGATTGTTTTTGGAAGTTCATTAGTAGTATCAAGTGAATTTAAAAATTCACTAAGAGACTTAGCATAATTAAAATCATTCATACTATCTATTCCTGAATTACTACCTACCTTTTTTAATATACGTGTAGAATTGTCTCGGAGAGCACCTATATGCAATTGCATAGTTATATTATACTTATTATATTTATATCCTAGTTCCTTTAATAAGAATCCACGATACATAGAACATTCACTAGGAGTTAGTATTTTTCCAGAGAGTTTATTTTGAAAAATAGTATTAACTTCTTTTTCAGATGCTGATACTGAAAAATTATCTTCTATACTATGATCACTAATAAAGCAACCATTTTCTATAAAAAATAAAAGTCTTCTATTTAATGCTTCGATTAAATCTGAAATATTAACTAACTTGATTTTAATTAGCTCTTCTAGCTGGCCTATATATTCATTAAAATCTTCTTTATCAATCCCTAAAGCTCTATCAGGACGAAATGTTGGCAGCACTTTGATTTCAAAGTTATCCTCTTTAAGTTTTTTATGGTATTCTAAATTATCAATTGGGTCATCAGTAGTGCAGATTACTTGTATATTCTGCATTTTAAGAAGATTACGAACTGAATAATTAGAAGTTTTAAGCTTTTCATTACATTCCTTCCATATCATATCAGTACTTTTAGGAGAGAGAACTGCATCAATTCCAAAGTAATTTTTTAGTTCAAGATGAGTCCAGTGGTACAGAGGATTTCCAATTAAATTTTGTACAGTTTGTGACCAAGCTAAAAACTTATCATAAGGAGATGCATTGCAAGTTATAATATCTTCATGGATTCCATATGCACGCATAGCACGCCATTTATAATGATCATCTTCAAGCCAAACTTCTGTAATATTATTATAAATTCTATCTTCATATATATCTTTGGGATTTAAATGGTTATGAAAATCAATAATTGGCATTTTTAAAGCATAGTCTTTATATAAAACCTTAGCAGTGCTAGAATGTAATAAAAAATTTTCATTAACAATAGATTTCATAATGAGCCTCCTTATAGATATTTCTCTAATGTAGCTTTTACTGCACCTATTGCCGATATCATTTCTCTAAAATAATTACATACAGTAGAAGCCATATTTATTTTATAAAGATCTACTCCAAAAATTCTTTCTTCTTGAAGTATAGGTCTTAATATTTCTTCAAAGTTTTTATTGTCACCAATTTTTATTGAAAACATAATTGAAGTTAATGAGTTTAACATTGGATCAGGGCTTAATTCAAAATTATTCCCATTATCATCTATTGCCATAAGATAACGAAGCCAACCAGCAAATACAAGAGGTATTAATTTTAAATTAGATACATCTAAAGTTTCAGAGTTAATATATGCCTTAATTGTTTCACCAAAACGAATTGATAATTTTTGTGAAGTATCAGTAGCAATTCGTTGTGGGGTATCGGGAATAAAAGGATTTGGAAGTCGTACATTTATAACTGTGTCAATAAAATCTTTTGGAGAGAGTATACCTGGGTCTACAACTACAGGAAGCCCCTCTATATAACCAATGGACTCAACTAATTTTCTTAATGTTTTGTTTTCCATCTCTTTAGCAATGGAATCATAGTTAAGTATGCAACCAAATATTGCAAGAGCTGTATGAAGTGGATTTAAACACGTACATACTTTCATTTTTTCAACCTTTTCTACATTATCTCTTGTAGTAAATATTACACCAGCTTTTTCTAATGGAGGACGACCATTTGGAAAGGTATCTTCTATTACTAAATATTCACATTCTTCTGCATTTACAAAGGGCGCAATAAAAGTATTTTTCTTTGTTACTATAGGTTCAATTTCTTCAAATCCATCTTTCTTTAGAAGTGATTCTATAGAGGAAGAGGGACGAGGAGTTATTTTATCAATCATAGTCCATGGAAAAGATACTTTATCAGTATTGTTAATATAATCAATAAAACCCTTATTAATAAAATTACCTTCAAGCCATCTATTTGATAGTTCAAGTATAGCTTTATGAAATATACTTCCATTACTTGAGCAATTGTCCATGCTTACCATAGCTATTGGTTTTTCTCCAGAATTATATCTAGTATATAGTAGTGAAACTATTTTACCAATATAACTTTCAGGTTTTTCTGGACCATTTTTTATATCTTTTAAAATTGAAGGGAGGGTAGCACCTTGTCCATCTACTAAGCTATATCCCTTTTCTGTAATTGTAAAACTTGCTATTTGAAGAGAATCCTTTTGAAAGATTTCTTTTAATCTATTAAAATAAATCTCATTTTCAGTATCAACTATTAGTGATTCTACTATGCTTCCTATTATAGTCTTTATAATAGTACCATCAGATTTAAGAGTAACTAAAATACTGTAATTATCATGTGGATTATTAATATTTTGGATAATTTCATAATCATATCCTTCAGCAACTACAAGACCAGTATCTATAACTTCATTATTTAAAAGATTTTGTACTATATTTGCTTGAAAGGCACGAAATATATTACCAGAGCCAAAATGAATCCATTGAGGATTCTCCTTTGTGTTTTTTATAATATTACCTTTATTATAATTAGGGAGAGTATAGCCAAGGTTTTCTAAAGACTTACTGTTAGATAATCCAACTTCAGTTAACTTCATATTATTTATCTCCTTTTTTAATAGCTTCCCATAAACCATTTAAATAAGTAGCACCAAGAGCTCTATCGTATAAGCCATATCCAGGCATTGCTACTTCACCCCATATCATTCGACCATGATCTGGACGAATAGGGCCATTAAATCCAATTTCATATAAAGCCTTCATTATTTCATACATATCAAAAGAGCCATCAGATGATAGATGAGCAGCTTCTTCAAAGTCTGTTGGTGAATTGAATTTTAAATTTCTAACATGGGCAAAATGGATTCTTCCTTTTAAAGAACGAATCATATCAGGTAAATCATTCTTTGGATTAGTACCATAAGAGCCAGAACAAAAAGTAACTCCATTATGTGAATCATTAACCATACTTAGCATACGTAAGATATTCTTTTTGTTAATGATTATACGAGGTAATCCAAACACACTCCATGCAGGGTCATCAGGATGAATAGCCATATTAATATTATATTTATTACATACAGGCATAATCTTTTTTAGAAAATATTCTAAGTTGCTAAATAGTTTTTCTTCATTTACATCTTTATACATTTTGAATAAATCTTTTATTTGGGACATTCTTTCTGGTTCCCATCCAGGTAGAACTGTACCATTTGCATGTTCAGAAATATGGTTAAACATATTTTCTGGATCTAATGCATCTATAATTTCTTGATTATAGGCAAGAACAGTTGAGCCATCACTTCTTACCCTAGCAAGCTCTGTACGTGTCCAGTCAAATACAGGCATAAAATTATAACAAACTAAATGGATATCTTCTTCACCTAGATTTTCTAGAGTTTTAATATAATTATCAATATAAATATCTCTATCTGGAGAACCTAGTTTAATTGATTCATGAATATTAACACTTTCAATTCCTGATATATGAAGTCCAGAAGCTTCAACTTCATTTTTAATTTCACGGATACGCTCTCTGCTCCATATCTCTCCAGGGAGTGTGTCGTATAAAGTAGTTATAACTCCAGTAACTCCAGGGATTTGTCTAATTTCTTTTAATGTGACTGTATCGAATTTTGAACCAAACCATCTTAATGTCATTTCCATAATAAATACTCCTCCTTAAAATATATTTAATTAGTTTTATTATTGAATATTATTTTTAAAAATCCAATTGAATCTATTGTTCATTACATTGTAAAAGTTGTTTTTTTATGGTAAATTCAATAAAAGGAGGGGACTATGAGGAAAAATTTAAAAACTGAGTTTACAAAAAGGCAATTTATGTTTTCAGAAGATTTTGAGCTATATTATTATAGTGATTGTAACCCTTCAAAGATAAATTCACATACACATAATTATTATGAGTTTTATTTGTTTTTAGAAGGAGATGTAGATATAGTTATCCATAAAGATAAATATAAATTGAAAAGGGGAGATATGATTTTAGTTCCACCTAATGTAGCTCATTATCCAATAAGAAACAGTGAAAAATTATATAGTAGATTTGTATTTTGGATAAGCGAGAATTATTTTAATAAATTGTTAGGGGTTTCAAAAGATTATTCTTACTTAATAGACTATGTAAAAATAAAAAAGGAATATATATTTCACAATGATATAATTACTTTTAATACAATACAATCCAAGATATTGCAAATAATAGAAGAAATGAATTCTAATAGATTTGGAAAAGATACAAAAATTACAATTTGCGTAAATGATTTATTATTATATTTAAATCGAATTATTTATGAAAAAAATAATGTGGAAAAATCTAAAGAGGAAGTAAATTTGTATCAAAGTATTATAAATTATATAGAAGAGCATTTAGACGAAGAATTGTCATTAGAAAGAATAGCAAATGAATTTTATTTAAGTAAATATTATATTTGTCATGTATTTAAGAATAATACTGGTATTTCTATACATAAGTACATTACAAAGAAAAGGTTAGAAGAATGTAAAAATGCTATTTTAGGTAATATTACAATAGGGCAAGCATATTTAACCTTTGGTTTTAAGGATTACTCCAGTTTTTATAGAGCTTTTAAAAAAGAATACGGAGTATCACCAAATGAATTTAAAAATATGTATAATATAGATTCTTTATAAGGAGCTGTTGCCACAGCTCCTATAATTTTATTGTTTTCCAATAAGTTTATTAAGTATTTCTTCAACAGATGATATTTTATTTATTCTATATGCATTAGCACCACAAAATACTAATCCATTTTCAACATCACCTTTTACAGCCTTAATTAAAGCTGAACTTATGCAATATGGTGTGCTTGCAGGATTACATGGAATTAAGCAATCATAACATTTAGTTATTTTTACTCTTTGAGTTTTTAAGGTTTCTGTCAATTTATTTTTGATGGCTCTTCCAGGCATACCTACTGGACTTATTGTAAGCTCAATATCTTCTTTTTTGCAATTTACAAAAGCATTTTTAAAGTTAATGTGAGCATCACATTCATGGGTTGCTACAAATTGAGTTGCAACTTGAACTCCACTAGCACCAAGGTTTAAATATTTCATCATATCTTCATGAGTAAATACTCCACCTGCTACAATTACTGGTATAGGTTTATTAAATTCATTTTCAAAATTTTTAACTTCTTCTATTACGCTTTGAACATTTTTATCAAAGCTAATTGTTTCATCTTCTATTTTATCTTTTTTGAAACCTAGGTGTCCTCCAGCCATTGGCCCTTCAACAATTACTGCATCAGCTGTTCTATTAAAGTGTTTTTTCCAGTAAGTAAGTACTATTCGTGCAGCTTTTGATGATGAAACAATTGGAGCTATCTTTATTGAACTACCTTTTGTTATTTCTGGTAAGTTTAAAGGTAATCCAGCACCTGAAATTATGAGGTCTGCCCCTGCTTCTATAGCAGTCTTTACATGCTCTATATAGTTATTCATTGCAACCATAACATTAACACCAATTATTCCATTAGAGCTTATTTCTTTTGCTCTTTTTATATGTTTAGTTAATCCTCGTATATTAGCTGCTAAAGTATTTTTTTCAAAATCTTCTTCAAGATATCCTGGATGAGCAGCTGATACTACACCTATAGCTCCATGTTTTGCAACGTTTCCAGCAAGGTTTGAGAGTGATACACCAACTCCCATTCCCCCTTGAATTATTGGTATATTAGCTACTAAATCTCCTATTTTTAATGGTTTAATATTCATAATCTCCTCCTTTTATACTATTAATATTACTTTGATTATCAAAATATTATTAATAGTATAATATATGAATTTTAAAAATACAATAATAAAAAAGAATATTTTGTATATTGACAAAATAAAGAAAAAATATTATTATGATGTTAATATTTTGATGTTCAAAATATTTGAAAGGAGTGATATAATGAATCTTTCATTACGGGATAAGGTATTAATAGCGCTTTTTGCTGCTTTAACAGCAATAGGAGCATTTATTAGTATTCCTATACCGTATGTTCCGTTTACAATGCAATTTTTTTTTAGTAGTATGAGCGGCATAGTTCTAGGGTCTAAGAAAGGTGCATTATCTCAATTATTTTATGTTCTTATAGGACTTATAGGTATTCCTGTATTTACAAAAGGGGGAGGCCCTCAATATATATTTCAACCAACCTTTGGTTATTTAATTGGATTGATAATAGCAGCATTTGTAATAGGAAAAGTAGCTGAGTTGAAAAATAAAAACTTTGAAAATTTACTGATAGGAAATTTTTTGGGAATTTTTTTTATTTATCTTATTGGTGTAATTTACTTTTACTTAATAAATAAATTTTATTTAGGAACAAATATGAATATAAGTTTAGCAATTTACAATGGATTTTTTTTAACCCTTCCTGGAGATATTACAAAATCCATAATAACAGCTTTAGTAGGTGTAAGAGTGGTTAATACAATAAAGTTAAATATACTTGCTTAAATATTTAAATTTATTTTGAAAGTAAAAATATTAGACTTAGAAATTATTTGATTTCAGAAAGAGGAGTATAATGAGAGGAGTTAGAATACTTGGAATTGGTCACTATTGTCCAGAAAATATAGTTAGAAACAAGGATTTAGAAAAGATAGTTGAAACAACAAATGAATGGATAATAAAGAGAACTGGAATAAGAGAAAGAAGAATATCAACTGGAGAAGGGACTGTTGATTTAGCATATAAGGCAGCTATTAATGCTTTGAAAAATAGTAAATGCAATAAAGAAGACATAGATTTAATTATTGTTGCAACTACTACTCCAGATAAATTAATGCCATCAACAGCTTGTAGTATTCAAGGACTTTTAGGATGTAAAAATGCAGCAGCCTTTGATATATCAGCAGCTTGTTCAGGTTTTGTATATTCTTTAATAGTTGGATCAAGTTTAATAAAAGGAACAGATAAAAAGAAAGCTTTAATTATTGGTTCTGAAGTTTTATCAAAAATAACTGACTGGTCAGACAGAAATACATGTGTATTATTTGGTGATGGAGCAGGAGCAGCAGTAATAGAACTTTCTGAAGAAGATTCAATTATAAGTACTTGTTTTGCAGCTGATGGAGAGTTAGGTGAAAAGACTTTAGTAGCAGCTGAATTAAAATTAGACACACCATTTTCATCTAATGAATCTAATGAAAAAAGATATGTAGAAATGAAGGGTGGAGAAGTATTTAAATTTGCAGTATCTGTTTTACCAGAAATAGTGAAAGAGTTATTAGAAAAATCAAATGAGGATATAAATAATATTAAATATATTGTTCCACATCAAGCAAATTTGAGAATAATAGATGAAGCTGCTAGAAGATTAAAAATAGATAGAGAAAAATTTTATGTTAATGTTGATAAATATGGGAATACGTCAGCAGCAAGTATTCCAATAGCATTAAGTGAATTAGTAGAAAAAGGCCTTATCAATAAAGGCGATAAAATAATATTAGCAGCTTTTGGTGGAGGATTAACCTGGGCTGGTACAATAATTAAATTTTAGGAGGAAAATAAAATGGTATTTGAAAAAATTAAGGAAATCGTTATTGAGCAATTAGGAGTTAATGAAGAGGATGTAAAATTAGAAACTAAATTTATAGAAGATTTAGGAGCTGATTCACTAGATTTATTCCAAGTAGTTATGGAAATAGAAGATGCTTTTAATGTAAAGGTAGAAGGGGTAGAAAAAATAAAGACTGTTGGTGATGCTGTTAAATATATTGAAAGTATTGCGTAAATTATACTATATAAATTTATATTGGAGGAAGACTCATGGATAACAATATATGCAACTTGTTAAATATTAAATACCCTATTTTTCAGGGGGGAATGGCATGGGTTTCAGATAGTTCTCTAGCTGCAGCAGTTTCTAATGCAGGTGGTCTTGGAATAATTGCAGGGGCAAATGCTCCTGCAAGTTTTGTAAGAGAAGAAATTAAAAAAGCTAAAAAGTTAACTGATAAACCTTTTGGAGTTAATATAATGCTATTATCTGAAAATGCAGAGGAGTTATCAAATATAGTAATAGAAGAAGGTGTAAAAGTTATTACTACAGGTGCAGGTAACCCAGGGAAATACATTGAAAAATGGAAAAGAGCAGGTATAAAGGTAATTCCAGTTGTAGCATCAGTAGCATTAGCAAAAAGAATGGAAAAATCAGGTGCGGATGCAATTATAGCAGAAGGATGTGAATCTGGTGGACATATTGGTAAATTAACTACGTTTGTACTCATACCACAAATAGTTGATGCAGTAAGTATTCCTGTTATAGCAGCTGGTGGAATTGGAGATGGAAGAGGTGTTGCAGCAGCTTTTATGCTTGGTGCAAATGGAGTACAAATAGGAACTAGATTTTTAGTAGCAAATGAATGTACAATTCATGATAATTACAAAGAAACAATAATAAAGGCTAAAGATATAGATACAGTTGTAACAGGCAGAGCTACAGGTCATCCTGTTCAAGTTATTAAAAATAAACTTGCAAGAGAATATATGAATCTAGAAAGAGATAATTTTCCACTAGAAAAATTAGAGGAATTAGGAAAAGGAGCATTAAGAAAAGCTGTAAAAGATGGTGATATGGAAAATGGATCAATTATGGCTGGGCAAATTTCAGGACTTATAAAGAAAAGACAAAGTGCAAGAGAGATTATTGAAGAAATTTTCTTTGAATATGAAAATATTAAGAATAGCCTTTAAGGAGAGTTAAAAATGAAAATAGCATTTATTTTCTCAGGGCAAGGGTCTCAATATATAGGCATGGGTAAGGAATTATATGATAATATTTTAGTTTCAAGAGAGATCCTTGATAAATCAAAAAAATTATTAGATTTTGATATAAAAGAATTAATGTTTAATGGAAATAAGGAAGTATTAGATATAACTGAAAACACTCAACCCGCAATTTTGATTATGTCAATTATGGCTATGAAGG
This sequence comes from Bacillota bacterium, assembly GCA_023427705.1. Lineage (GTDB taxonomy): Bacteria > Bacillota > Clostridia > Clostridiales > Clostridiaceae > Clostridium. Next base: position 26,779 of record JAEZAL010000046.1, read on the forward strand.
CTTTAGAAGAAAAAGGAATAAAGCCTAATGTAGTATCTGGGTTAAGTCTTGGAGAATATTCAGCATTGATTGCATCAAAGGCCTTATCTTTTGAAGAAGCAATTCCCCTAATTAGAAAAAGAGGAAAGCTTATGCAAGAGGCAGTTCCAATAGGGATAGGATCAATGGTAGCAATTATGGGATTGCCTTTAGATAAAGTAAATTTTGCTATAAATAAAGCAAAAGATATTGGGGTAGTAGAGATATCTAATTATAATACTAATAATCAAATTGTTATTGGTGGAGAAAAGTTAGCAGTAGAGAGAGCAAAAGAAATATGCTTAGAGATAGGGGCAAAAAGAGCAATTGAACTTAAGGTATCAGGTCCATTTCATACATCTCTTTTAGAAAATGCTTCAATAAAGCTTAGAGAAGAATTAAATAAAATAGAATTTAGCAAACCAGAAATTAAAATAATTTCTAATGTTACTGCTGATACTATTGAAAATAAAGATGAAATTAAAGATATACTTTGTAAACAAATTAAGTCTTCTGTAAGATGGAGTGAAAGTGTGGATAAGATGCTTAATATGGGAGTAGATATATTTATAGAACTTGGACCAAGTAGAGTTTTAAGTGGATTTATAAAGGAAATTAGTAGAGAAAAAGGTTTGAAAATTAATATCTTTAATGTTGAAGATATAAAATCTCTAAATAAGACAATAGAAGGGATAGAAGTACTAAATGGTTGTTAATAGAAATGCAATAGTAACAGGAGGAACTAGAGGGATTGGAAAAGAAATAGCAAGAACTCTAGCAAAAAATGGAGCTAATATAGCCATTAATTATAGAAAATATAATGAAGAAGTTGAAGGCTTAATAGAGGAATTAAAAGGATTAGGAATTAAAGCTTTAGCTGTTAAGTGTGATGTTAGAAATGGCGAGGAAGTTAATAACTTCATTAAAGAAGTTAAAGAGCACTTTGGAAGTATTGATATATTAGTAAATAATGCAGGAGTAACAAAAGATGGTTTACTATTAAGAATGAGCGAAAATGATTTTAATGATGTTATTGATGTAAATTTAAAAGGGACTTTTAATATGACGAAAGCTGTGTCACCAATTATGGTTAAACAGAGATTTGGTAAAATAATTAATATTTCATCTGTAGTAGGTATAGCAGGAAATGCTGGTCAATGTAATTATGCAGCCTCTAAAGCTGGTGTAATAGGATTTTCTAAATCAGTTGCTAGGGAGCTGGCATCAAGAAATATAAATGTCAATGTAATAGCACCAGGATATATTAATACAGAAATGACTAGTATTTTACCTGATAAGGTAAAAGAAGAGGTTTTAAAAACTATACCTATGAAAAAAATAGGTGAGCCTAAAGAGATAGCAAATTTAGCTTTATTCTTATCATCTGATTTATCAAATTATATTACAGGTCAAGTGATAAATGTAGATGGTGGAATGGTTATGCATTAAAGGAGAGAATTAATATGAAAAGAAGAGTTGTGGTTACAGGCTTAGGAGCTATAACACCAATAGGTAACTCCATTAATAGCTTTTGGAATTCTGTAAAGGAAGGAAAAAATGGAATAGATACAATTACATGTTTTGATACGGAAGATTTTAAAGTGAAAGTGGCAGCAGAAGTAAAGGATTTTAATGCAGAAGAATATTTAGGTAAAAAAGATGCAAAAAGATTAGATAGATTTATACAATTTGCTTTAATATCTGCAAAAGAGTGTATAAAGGATAGCAATATAGACTTAAATTCCATTGATAGAGAGAGAATTGGAGTAATCTTTAGTTCTGGAATTGGAGGACTTATAACTATTGAAGAGCAAATGACGAATTTAATCACTAGAGGACCTAATAGAGTATCACCTTTAGCAATTCCTACTATAATTTCAAATATGGCAGCTGGAGCAATTGCTATAGAATTAGGAGTTCAGGGAACTTGTGTAAGTATAACAACTGCATGTGCATCATCAACACATAGTATTGGTGAAGCTTATAGAAGTATAAAGGATGGATACTTAGATAGAGCTATAGTTGGAGGAACAGAAGCTTCAATTTGTAAATTTGGTATTTCAGGATTTCAATCTATGACTGCTCTTAGTAAAAGTGAAGATATTAATAGAGCATCTATTCCATTTGATAAAGATAGACATGGCTTTGTAATGGGAGAAGGTGCAGGAGCATTATTATTAGAAGACTTAGAAAGTGCTTTAAGTAGAGGAGCTAAAATTTATGGAGAAGTAGTTGGGTATGGAACTACATGTGATGCTCATCATATTACTTCACCTAGATTAGATGGAGATGGAGCTTATAGAGCTATGAGAGATGCAATAAAAGAGGCTAATATAAATCCTAATGACATTGGATATATAAATGCACATGGTACTTCAACAG
>JAEZAL010000174.1 GCA_023427705.1 Bacillota bacterium
TTATAGAACTTAATTAACCTTGATTTATCATATCTTTTTACAAATTTTTTTATTCCCCTAGCACCAACTAAACTATATCTTCCGGCTTGGAATATAATAATGTTTGCTTTGATTTTACTTATATTTCTCTTGTTAAATATATATCTAATTGCTTTTAGGGACTCATACAGCCATCTATATGAACCTCCTCCTCTTTGTATTCTACTATTTGCAACTATCTCTTTGTAATAATATGTATAACGACTTTCATTTGAAGTAGATGCTAAAAAGAAATTATAAGTACTATCATAAGGCATATTCCCTAATATAAATTTATCTCCTTTACCAGTAAGTAATTTATATTTAGCTAATGCTCTAGCTATGAATCCTGGTACTTTTGCACCTTCTATCTCAAGCATTGGTGATGATAAAATTGCTCTATGAAAATATTGTGGATATTTTTCAAGAAACATAACTCCAATTGTTCCTCCCATAGAATGAGCAAAAAGAATTAAGTTGTTTTTATTATTTTTTAATACCTCTTTATCAATAAACAACTTAAAATCACTAATATAATAATTAAAATCTTCGATATTTACTTGAGTTTTATCATCAATTCCTAAGCATCCTGAACGACCATGTCCTCTATGCTCCATAATAAAAGTAGAATAGCCTTCTCTAGTAAAGTAATATATTATTTCAATATATTTCTCTATACATTCTGTAAATCCATGAGAAATCACTATTCTTCCCTTTTCATTTTTTACTTTGTATTTTTCAAAGTATATTTTATTATTTGCTTCCCCAATAAAGCTACCAGAAGATTTTATATATGAAAGTTTCTTCTTAATATCTTCAACAACATCTTCATCCATTCCAAAATTTAATACATATTCTCTCTTCTTCATTAGTTATACCTCATAAAGTATTAATAATTATTATCTTCCCACCTTTAATAAATTTTATTTCACTTATAAATCCAAAATGAATTTCCCCCAAAATTCTTCACTTTTACTTCTCAGTTATTAATTAAATTTACTTACTAAAGTATTTTATAAATATCCTCATGGAATTATATTCTAAATAGTTTTATAATTAAAATGTATATTTTTACTTAGTTTCATTATAATTCAAAATAAATATAATTTTGATATCATCTATATTAATAGGTATTTGTAGAATTATATTTAATAAAACTAATACTTTATAACCATGAGGAGGATAGTTCAAGATGAGCATTATTTTAGATTTATTTCTTACTTTCGCAAAAATTGGATTATTTACTTTTGGCGGAGGATATGCAATGATTTCAATGATTGAAAATAACTGTGTAGAAAAGAAAAAGTGGATTACACATGACGAAATGATTAATATTACAATAATTGCTGAATCTACCCCTGGTCCAATTGCTATTAACTGTGCTACTTTTATTGGATACAAACAGGCTGGTATCAAAGGTGCTTTATTTGCTACATTGGGTAATGTGCTACCATCTTTTATAGTTATTTTTGTTATTTCTATGTTTTTAGATAGTTTTTTAGAACTAACAATTATTGCAAATGCTTTCAAGGGAATTAAGATTTCAGTAGGTATTTTAATTCTCGATGCAGCAATTACTATGATTAAAAAGATGCACAAAAAAATATTATCAGTAGCAGTTATGGGATGTTCAACTATAATTATGCTATTAATCAATATCTTTTCATGGAGATTTTCTTCCATTAGCCTAATGCTAATTGCTGCTATGATTAGTCTTATAATTTTTGTTGTGAAAGATTCTCTGAAAAAGGAAGGATGTTCAGTAAAATGATTTATTTAGACTTATTACTTGGCTTTCTAAAAATAGGTTGTTTTGCATTCGGTGGTGCTTATGGTGGGATTCCACTAATTCGTGACGTAGTTTTGTCTTATGGATGGATTAATGATGAAACATTAACATATATGATTGCAGTCAGCGAAAGTACTCCCGGACCTATCATGATAAATTTAGCAACTTATGTAGGGAGTAGTCAGGCAGGATTTTTCGGAGCTGTAATTTCTACATTTGGAGTAGTGTTACCTTCATTATGTATAAATCTTTTAGTAACTGTAATATTGAAAATGGTATTTAAAAACAAATATGTCCATGCTATTTTGCAAGGCTTAAAACCATGCGTAATAGGAATTGTTTTTGCAACTGGTATTTATATGGTTATAAATAATTGTTTAATTAAAACATCTGTTTTGAGCATCAATTTAAAGTCAATTATTATTACATTCCTTTTGGTAGCTATTTCTATTGGATACAAGCGATATTCAAAAAATAAATTATCACCAATATCGTTAATTATAATTTCAGCAATAGTAGGTATAATTATATATGGAATATAAAAGTAATTTTATTGTACCAGCAAGCTACAACTTATAAAATAGATTTTGTCAATAATTTAAAAGCATTAAGAATTAAAAAGTGGATAAATTTATTTACAACGGGTTCGGTTTTGAGGTGCAAAAAAGTTTTTCACAGTAAAAATCACAGGCATTTTCACATAAGAATTCACACTAATATTAGAACAACAGAGGTCGAGCTTATCTCGACCTCTTCTAGTTCGTATTAGTTTAAAATTGTTCCTCAAACTTTAAACATTAAATTGTAATTTTTTTATTGGCTATGTTCTTAACCAATGTTGATAATATAAGGTGTAAAAAGGACAAGAGTTAAAACTTGTCCTTTTCTAATTTTAAATCATTTTTAATTATCTACTTCTTCCATTAATCCTTTATAGCCACATTCAGGGCAATTTAAGAATTTGCCTTTTGGGTGATTAGGAGAAAATAAGTCTTTAATAAAACCTATTTTAAATGTATTTTTACATTTAGGACAAGAGTAAGAGTTTATTTTTGAATGTACATAAACTAAAATCATCACTCCAACTATTGCTATAAAAGTCATTATATGTGGAGCAATTCCACCTATAGAGGTTGCTATGGTAAAGCCTATTAATAATATAGCAACATAACTGAATAATAGAACGAAATTAATTAGTTTTTTGTTCTTTAATCTCATAAATTCTCCTTAAATATCTTTTATGCTATTTATATAATTTGTATAATATTCTACTAATTCTTTTTTTTCTTGAGTTTTAACTAGATAAATTTCTATAATACTTTTCTTTGCCCATTTCTTAGTACCTTGTTTCGGATTTCTTTCCGATCTTTCAATATCTTCTGTTTCCGAATTATCTGAGCCATTAGTATACTCCAATATATGAAAAAATGATTTGTTTTTTTAATTAGTTTTCCGTAATATTCCCAATGTCTTATAGTAGACTTACCAGCATTACGAACTTTCAAATAAATAACATCACCTTCATTTACTTCATCAATTACAGTCTTTTTTATTTTTTTAAAATAAGTTCTATCAACTTCTTCTTCGTGTTTATACATCATAATAATTATTTTTGTTCTCCTTTCTGCATAAGTTGAAAAATCAAATTGCCTCACAAAATATTACTATTGCGAAATATCTATTTAATACTATGATAACAGTATTTACAAAAATATTCCATTTATTCTATGCACAATTAATTTTTTAATATTAGAAATCACATACAAATTCACACTATTAATAAATTTATTACCGCTGTGAATTTGTATGTGATTTCATATGTGTTTTTTATAAAAAAGAACTCTAAAGCAAGTTAAACAAATGCTTTAGAGTTATGTGAATTTTAATGTGAAATGCGATGTGATTTTAAGTTTTGCACTTCAAAACTGAACCCGTTGATTTATTTATTCACTCTTTAATTCTTTCCTCTTCTCTATTACTAATTAATTAACTTAATATAAAGTTTTGAATTGCTAAAAATGCTTTTACATCTATATTTTCATTTGAAGCAATAAGTTTTTTTGCTTCTTCCTTGTTAAGCATTAATACTTCTATATCTTCATCTTCTTCTAAATTTTCATTAGAAACAATTCCATTACAAGTACATTTAACTAGTGCAATTGATTCATCTGTCATGCCTACAGAAACATAAATCTTTTCTTTTGTACCTTCTCTATCAATATCTATAAGATCTAAACCTGTTTCTTCTTTTAGTTCTCTTTTTACAGCTTCTTCAAAACTTTCATTTCCATCAACAAGTCCTGCTGGAAGTTCTATAACATAACCATTAATAGGAACTCTATATTGTCTAATAACCACTAATTTATTTTCATCTACATGTTTTGCAATTATTACTACTGCATCTATTTTATCTTCTTCATTTTTAAAAAACTTATTTTCTATAGTTTCTAAATCTTTTCTTGAGGCTATTGTCCAATTTTTTACCTTTCCATTTTTATTAATATAATCAGCACTATATAAAGATAGATACTTATTTTTTGATAATGTTTTTACACTTTTAACCTTACTCATTTCTTCATCTCCATTATAACTATAGTTTTATAATATATTTTACTTTTAATTTACAAATCATTCAACTTTATCACTAGATTTCCTACTGTTATTGTTTTAAAATTAATATAATATACTAATTTAACAAATTTGGAGGACATCGCATTTGAAAGAAATAAATAAAAAATTCAAAGAAAATCTTTTACTTGGAACATATTTAATTATTCTTTATTTCCTTTTACTAAATATCAAATCGGTTATATATACATTCAATAGTATTTTAGGTATTCTAAGTCCTTTTATAATGGCATTTGCTATTGCATTTGTATTAAATTTGCCAATGAAATTTTTCGAAGACAAAGCTTTCAATTTCTTAGATAAAGAAAAATCTAGTTTTGTTAGAGGACTTAAAAGACCTTTGTCTATTTTATCTACCTTTGTAACTGTAATAGGATTAATTGTAGCTTTAGTTCTTTTTGTAGTTCCACAATTAATTTCAAGCGTATCTACGCTTCTTGATGCAGTTCCTGGTTACATGGATTCTTTTGAAAAATTCTTAAATAACTATATTTCATCTGCTGAAATATTACAAAACATATATAATACTTTTGTTAATACATGGCAAGAAATATTGAAGTTCCTTGCTAATTTCCTAAGTACATCATTAGCTGGTATATTAACTACTACTGTATCAATAACTAGTGGCTTAGTAAATTTTGTTTTATCTTTAGTGTTAGCTATCTATATGTTATCTAGTAAAGAAACTTTAATACATCATATTAAAAAGTTTCTATATGCATTTATTAATAATAATATTGTAGAAAAAACTTTAAGAGTTGGAAGGCTTGCCAATTCTACTTTTGCTAAATTTATAACTGGCCAATGTATTGAAGCTGTTATTTTAGGAGCTCTATGCTTCCTTGGTATGACTATTTTAGGAATGCCTTATTCATTATTAATAAGCGTACTTATAGGTGTAACAGCATTAATTCCTGTATTTGGTGCATTTATAGGTACAATTCCTGCAGTATTTTTAATACTAATTATAAATCCTATACAAGCTCTTTGGTTTATAGTATTTATTTTATGTTTACAACAATTTGAAGGAAATATTATTTATCCAAGGGTTGTAGGTAATTCAATTGATTTACCTGCTATATGGGTTATGCTTGCTATGTTAGTTGGTGGTAGTACCCTAGGACTAATCGGTATGTTAATTGGTATACCAAGCTTTAGTGTAGCATATCAACTTATTAAAGAAGTAACTAACAAAAGACTTATAAAAAAGGAAGTAAAAATATAGGAGCTGTGGCAACAGCTCCTATATTGCATTTACTCTATTTAATATTTCATTGCATAATCTATGTGTTTCTAATGAATCCTCTATAGTTAAATTATTTTGGTTACTATTTTCTATATTTTTTATAAATTCTTTTATTATAACCTCAAATCCTCTTCTATAAAGAATGTTATCCCAATCATTGAATTTTAAATTCTCCTCAATATTATTTGATAGAACTTTAGAATTAGCTAAGTCTTTTACAATTACCTTTGTTCCAGAAGAATAATATTCTAACACTTCTTCATTAGCTCCACTATCTCTGTTCATTATGGCAATACAAGTTGTATTATTATTTCCTAAAGTAACAACTAAATTATGAAGCAATCCATTTTCTTTTTTTCCTGAAACATTTAGTATTTCTAATTTATCCTTAACTAAAAATCTTATTGTATCAATAACATGTATAAAGTCATCTAAAATAAATACAACTGGATCCTTAGGACTTCTAATTCTGTTTTTTTCTAGTTTTATTATTGAAGGTTGTCCTACTTCTTGTAATCTAGAATACATTGGTGCAAACCTTCTATTAAAGCCAACCATAAATAGCTTATCATGATTCTTAGCTAAATTTGATAACCTAACACTATCTTCATAGCTATAACTTATAGGCTTATCCACATATACATGAATATTATTATTTAATAACTTTTCAATTATTTCTGCATGACTTTCTGTTGCTGTATGGATAAACGCTGCATCTATATTTTTATTTATTAACTCGTCTACCGAAGATACAGCTTCAGATACTCTGTATTTCTTAGAAAAATAATTTAGCTTCTCTACGTTTCTAGTACAGAAAACTAATTCTATATTATCTAATGATGTTATAACTGGTAAATATGCTTTTTCACAT
>JAEZAL010000295.1 GCA_023427705.1 Bacillota bacterium
ATAGGGGAAACTCTATCAGGGGTTCAAATCCCCTTCTCTCCGCCATGGCCGTGCTAGATGGGGAGTTAGCGGTGCCCTGTAACCTGCAATCCGCTATAGCAGGATTGAATTCCTAGCCTAGGCTTTAATCTGTAGAGCCTGCCTATGCAAGTGGTGTTGATGGTAAGGTCCCATACGACGTAAGTGCATGAACCTCGTCAGGTCCGGAAGGAAGCAGCGATAAGTGATTACTGCGTGTGATATGGATTAATCTTACCAGAGCTAACTACATAGTAACGTCTATAGATTACTGTCGAAGCTAGGTGCACGGTTTAATTTTAGGCCTTTCTTGTAAGAAGGGTTTTTTTAATGTAAACATGAAATTAAAAAAATATTATTTATAGGTTACTCTTCAATAGGATTAACATACAATAGGACAAAGAAAGCGAGGGAATTCCTTTAAGGAACGCCCTCGTTTTCTTTATAAAATTCTAGGAATTTATAAAAATATTACTTATGTGAATAATTTTTTGTAAATTCCTTTCTATTTTCTGACTAAATTAATGTAATTAAACTTTAAATTATCAGATTCATTCACTAAAGTTTCTGATTCATAATCAATAAACCAATCTTCGAGATTAATTTCAGGGAATTTAGTATCTCCAGTAAAATCTTTATAGACTCTAGTTAAGTAAATTTTATCGGAATTAGGTAAAAGAGCCTTATATATTTCGCCTCCACCTATAATAAAAACTTCTTCCTTAGAATTTTCAAATCTATTTATAATAGAGCTTATATCATTAATTACCTCAACATCAGGCGAGTCAACTTTAAAACTTTTATCTCTTGTAATTACAATATGATGCCTATTTGGTAAAACTTTTGGTAAAGATTCAAAAGTTTTTCTTCCCATAATTATAGTGTGACCAGATGTAATTTCCTTAAATCTCTTTAAGTCATCAGATATATGCCATAAAAGCTTATTATCACCACCAATTACATCATTACTCGCCTTAGCAACTATAATTGATAACATTATACACTTACCTCCATTTTAATAGGATCATGGTGTTTATAATCTATAAGTTTTACATCATCTACAGTAAAATCGTAGAAGTTTTTAATTTCAGGATTTATCCAAAGCTTTGGAGCTTCAAAATCTTCATTTTCTCTAGTAAGCTGAAGTTTCATTCCTTCAACTTGATTTTCATAAATATGAGCATTATTAATAACGTGAGTAAATAATCCTGGTTTAAGATTAGTTACTTGAGCTATTAAATGAACAAGCACTGCATATTGACTAGTATTAAATGGAACACCTAATGGAATATCTCCACTGCGTTGGATAAGCATACAATTTAGGTATCCATCAGTTACATCCCATAAAGTTTGATAGCAACAAGGTTGTAAAGTCATCTCTGGTAAGTCCTCAATATTCCACATAGACATAATCATTCTTCTATCTTGAGGATTAGTTTTTAAAGTTTCAATAAGCTTATCAACTTGATTAAATTTTGCTATTTGATATCCATAAGCTTTACCAATGGTGTTATTTTCATCTACCCATTCATCCCAAATATGTACATTTTGTTCTTGAAGCTTTGTAACATCATTTGATTGATCCCTATATATCCATAGCATTTCCTTTATAGCTGTTTTAAATGCAACTTTCTTAGTTGTTAGAATAGGAAATTCTTTTTGTAAGTTAAACTGCATAATTTGATGTGGCAGCTTATATGTAGGCATTCCAGTTCTATTATTATCATAATAGCCATTATCTAAGATATCCTTAACTATAGATAAATACTTTTTATCATATAAACTCAAATATATCCCTCCTTATTTTCAATTAAGATTATTGTACTATAAAAATAGTAATCTAAAAACAATAAAAAGTTTAAATATTACTAAGCATTAAATTAACTTAAATTACATTATATGGTATAATGTTACTTAAGAATAAATATATTTGAAGAGTTTTAGGGGGATACTTAATGTCGAAGGATAAACTTTTACCAATTTCTATTTTTGCTTTAGCGTTTTCTCTTATTATTGCAGCATCAATTATTTCTAATGGAATTGAAACTAATGGAAGATATATATCAGATGGAATATTTCAAGGGACAAATAATATTAATACTACTATAAGAGATATTGAATTTAATGATGAAGAGAATAATAAAAATATTTTTAATGAAATGGAGGCTTCAGTATATTTAGGAATATCAGAAGAGAGATTAATGCAAATTATGAATAATGAAGAATCTAAAATACCATATGTGAAGGTTGGAGGAGATTTTATATTTAGTAAAAATGCATTAGATAAATGGATAGAAGATTCCAATTTTAAAATGTAAAACGTATATTAAATTATTAAATATAGAATTTTTAGAAATTTCTATAGTAGATAGTAATTTCATAAGAAGTAAAGGAATGATAAGGAGATATTTAATGGAAGAATATTTAGGTAAATTTGTAAAAGTTATTATAGATAGACAACTGGGAACAAAACATCCTTTACATGGTTTTATATATCCAATTAATTATGGATATATACCTGGTACTATCTCAGGTGATAATGAAGAAATTGATGTGTATATAATAGGAGAATTTGAACCTTTAGTAAAATATGAAGGATATGTTGTAGCAGTAATAAAAAGAGCAAATGATGTTGAGGAGAAATTAGTAGTTTGTAAAGAATTAAACAAGTATAACAAAGAGCAAATAAAGGTATTAGTGGAATTTCAAGAAAGATTTTTTGA
>JAEZAL010000215.1 GCA_023427705.1 Bacillota bacterium
GCATATAGAATATTAAAGGAAAATAATATGAAAGCGACTTTTTTTATAATAACTAATAATATAGATAAAGATAGTTTTTATATGAATTCATCTATGCTTAAAGAAATGAGCACAAATGGCATGGGAATTGAAAATCATACTTCTAGACATATTGAATTTACTAATATATCTAGAGAAGATAAAATTTCTATTACAGAAGAAGGTAGGGAAGATTTAAAAGAAAAAGTTGGTGTAGATAGTAGGTTCATTTGTTATCCTGTAGGGAGGTATGATGAAGAAACTATAGAGGTTCAGAAAGAACTAGGCATAAAAGCAGCAGTTACAACAGAATATGGGATAGCAAGTTCTAATGATGGATTACATTCATTAAAAAGGATTAGAATGCTTCCTATGGAAATAAGTACTTTTGGAGAAATATTTAAAGAATTTATGTAGATAAGGTGATATTAATTTTAAAAGTGTATTTTTAATGTTAAATATAAGGGCGAATATTGAATATTTTTAATTAAAAAATTGTTAAAAAATAATTGAAATGACGAACAATATATTGTACAATCAACTTGAAAGTTCGAAAGAGAAATATGTAATTTACAAATGATTAGGAGGAATTTATTATGAAGAAAAAAATGATAGCATTAGCTTTAGCTAGTATAATGTCTATTGGGTTAATGGGTTGTGGGAGTAAATCAGGAGTATCTGAATCAAGTCTTAAAGTAGGTATGGTTACAGATGCAGGAACGATAGATGATAAGTCATTTAATCAAGGTACTTGGGAAGGTATATTAAAAGCTAAAGATGAGTTAGGAATTGATAATAACTACTTAAAGCCAGCAGGAACTACAGAATCAGACTATATGAAGGAAATAGGAAACCTTTATGATACAGGATACAAGTTTATGGTAGGGGTTGGATTTAAGTTAGAAAGTACAATATTTAAATCACAAGAAAAATATTCAGATGCTAAATTTGTATTAATAGATGGGGTTCCTAATAATGGTAAATCTGGAGACGAAAGAGTTGAAAAAGTAGGAGATAATAGTGTCGCTGTTCTTTTCGCAGAGCAAGAAGCAGGGTTTTTAGTAGGTGTTGCTGCAGCAGCTCAGTTAAAAGAAGGAAACTTAGGATTCATAGGTGGTATGGAACTTCCAGCAGTTCAAAAGTTTAACTGGGGATTCCAACAAGGTGTTAAATACGCTAATGATAAGTTAGGAACTAATATGGTTTTAAATCCAGAAAATGTTGTTTATCAAGGTACATTTGATAATGTAGCAGCAGGGCAACAATTAGCAGCTACTATGTATGATAATGGAGTTAAAGCAATCTTTACAGCAGCAGGTGGAGTAGGAGTTGGAGCTATTAATGAAGCAAAAGCTAGAGCGAAATCTGGGGAAGAAGTATGGATTATTGGGGTTGATGTTGACCAGTATGAAGATGGTATATATGAAGAGGGTAAATCAATTATATTAACATCAGCTATGAAGAAAATAGATAGTGCAATTTTTGATATAATTAAAGATGAATTAGATGGAAATTTCCCAGGTGGACAAACTTTAACTTTTGATATTCAAAATAATGGTGTAGGTATTCCTAATGAAAATCCAAATTTAAGTGAAGAAACAACAAAATTAGTAGACGAAGTTTATAATAAGATAAAAAATGGTGAAATTGAAATTAAGGCTGAACAAGGTAATTTAATAAAGTAGCTTTAAATAGTTAAGGATATAAGAGGAAGACGGTTATGCCGTCTTTTTCTTATACAAAAAATACGTAAAATTAGAAATTAATAGTATATAATGATGTATAATAGTAAAAGCAAAAAAATTAAAAGAAAATTAAATAATATTAGAATTGGGAGGATGAGATGTTAGGTACAATAGTAAACAGTTTAATTATAGTTATAGGAGCTTTTATAGGATTGTTTTTGAAGGGAAGTATAAATAAGAAAGTTAGTGATACTATAATGAATGGACTAGCTTTATGTGTTATTTACATAGGTATATCTGGAACTTTAAAAGGGGATAATACAATAATAATGATAATATCCATAACTCTTGGAGGATTTATTGGAGAAATTATAGATATAGATAAAAAACTTGAGATATTAGGGCAAAAAATTGAAAAAAGATTTAATAAAAATGGTGGAAAAGTATCTGTTGCCCAAGGCTTTGTAAGTGCTACACTATTATTTTGTGTAGGGTCAATGGCAATAGTAGGGGCTTTAGAGAGTGGATTAAATGGGAACCATGATACCCTATATGCTAAATCTATACTTGATGGAATTAGCTCAATAATATTTGCATCAACCTTGGGAATAGGTGTTATCTTATCAGCAATAATTGTATTTGTTTATCAAGGAAGTATTACATTAGTAGCAAGCTTTTTATCAATGTTTCTAAATGAAGTAGTTATAAATAATATGACTGCAGTTGGAAGCTTATTAATAGTTGGTTTAGGTTTAAATATTTTAGGCGTTACTAAAATTAAGGTTTCTAATTTACTACCATCAATTGTAATAGTTGTTTTATTAAGCCTTTTTAGAGTTTAAATATTAAATAAGTGTAATATTTGTGTTAAAGTGATATATTATTTATTGAAATTATGTACTGTATATTGTATAATTTCTATGAAAATTCTTAAGCATAAAATGATAATTTACTAAAGATTAGGAGGATTTTATATGAAGAAAAAAGCATTAGCGTTATTATTATCTGCTTTTATGATTACTGGATTAGTTGGATGTGGTAACAATGGAGAAACAACACAATCACAACTTAAAGTAGGTATGGTTACTAATTCTGGAACAATAGACGATAAGTCTTTTAACCAAGGTACTTGGGAAGGAATTAAAAAGGCTACTGATGAATTAGGTGTTGATAGTAACTATTTAATGCCAGCTGGAACTACAGAAGCAGATTACATGAAAGAAATAGGAAATCTTTATGATACAGGATACAAATTTATAGTAGCACCTGGATTTAAATTTGAAACTGCAGTATTTAATGCACAAGATAAGTATTCAGATGCTAAATTTGTAATTATTGATGGTTCTCCTAATAACGGTCAAAGTGGAGATGAAAGAGTGGAAAAAGTTGGAGGAAACAGTGTTGCTATCTTCTTTGCAGAGCAAGAAGCAGGATTTATGGCAGGTATAGCAGCAGCTCTTGAATTAAAAGAAGGAGACTTAGGATTTATAGGTGGTATGGAAATACCTTCAGTTCAAAAATTCAATTGGGGATTCCAACAAGGTGTTAATTACGCTAATGAAAACTTAGGAACTAATATGAGTATTAAGTCAGAAAATGTTGTTTACCAAGGTACATTTGAAGATGTTGCAGCAGGACAACAATTAGCAGCTACTATGTATGACAATGGTGTTAAAGCTATATTCGTAGCAGCTGGTAATGTTGGTATTGGTGTAATAAATGAAGCAAAGGCTAGAATTGCAGCAGGAAAAGAAGCTTGGGTAATTGGTTGTGATGTTGACCAATATGAAGATGGTAAATACGAGGGAGATAAATCTGTAATATTAACTTCTGCAGTGAAGAAGTTAGATACAGCAGCTTATGACATGGTTAAGGCTGAATTAGATGGAAATTTCCCAGGTGGAGAGACATTAATATTTGATATTAAAAATGATGGTGTAGGTCTTCCAGAAAATAATCCAAATTTAAGTGATGATACTACTACAAAAGTAAATGAAGTATATAACAAAGTTAAAAATGGTGAAATTGAAATTAAAACTGAACAAGGTAATTTAATAAAATAATTTCTAAAGTTAGATATAAAAAGGAAAAGGCGGTATACCGTCTTTTTCTCATATTAAGAGAAAATTAGATTAATTTTACATAATAAGATAATCTAGGTAAATATAAAAATGACGTAGGGAGGATGCTTATGAGTTATGTAGTAGAAATGCTTAATATTCGTAAAGAATTTCCAGGGATAGTTGCTAATGATAATGTTACATTGCAACTTAAAAAAGGTGAAATTCATGCTCTTTTAGGGGAAAACGGAGCCGGTAAATCTACATTAATGGGAATGCTATTTGGAATGTATACTCCAGAAGCAGGAATAATAAAAGTAAATGGGAAAGAAGTTAAAATTTCAAGTCCTAATGTAGCTAATGATTTAGGAATAGGTATGGTTCATCAGCACTTTAAATTAGTTGAGAACTTTACTGTAACTGAAAATATTATTTTAGGTTTAGAGCCAAAGAAATTCTTATCAATAGATGTAAAAAGTGCAGCAAAGAAAATTGAAGAGTTATCAAAGACTTATGGATTAAATGTTGATCCATATGCAAAGATTGAAGATATATCAGTTGGGATGCAACAGCGTGTAGAAATATTAAAAATGCTTTACAGAAATGCAGAAGTTCTTATATTTGATGAGCCTACAGCAGTTTTAACTCCACAAGAAATAGAAGATTTAATAAAGATTATGAAAAACCTTATAAAAGAAGGTAAGTCAATAATTTTAATTACACATAAATTAAAAGAAATAAAAGAAGCTGCAAATAGATGTACTGTAATTAGAAGAGGAAAATACATAGGAACTGTAGATGTTAAAGAAACATCTGAAGCTGAGATGGCGAGAATGATGGTTGGAAGACAAGTATCATTTAAAGTTGATAAAAAAGAAGCTAATCCAGGAGAAGTAGTTTTAAAACTAGATAATGTATCTGTTAAAAATAATAAGAAAGTTTTAGGTTTAAAAAACTTTAATTTAGAAGTTAGAAAAGGCGAAATTGTTGGAATAGCAGGAGTTGAAGGTAATGGACAAACGGAAATAGTAGAATCTATTACTGGTATGAGAGCTGTAGAAGATGGAAGTATATTATTTAATGGTAAAGATATAACAAAAGATTCTATAAGAAAAAGAATTGATAAAGGAATAGCACATATTCCAGAAGATAGACATAAAAGAGGTCTTATTTTAGATTATACTATGGAAGATAATATGGTTCTAAAAGCTTATAAGAATGAACCTTTTTCTAAAAATGGTCTTATAAATAGAGAAGAAATAAAAAAATATTCTGATCATATAATAGAAACCTTTGATGTTAGATCTGGAGAAGGTGGAAAGTCTATAGCTAGGTCTTTATCAGGTGGAAATCAGCAAAAAGGAATAATTGGACGTGAAATTCTTTCAAATCCTGATTTATTAATTGCTGTTCAACCAACTAGAGGGCTAGATGTAGGATCGATAGAGTACATACACAAAAGACTTGTTGAGCAAAGAGATAATGGTAAGGCTGTATTATTAGTTTCTCTTGAATTAGATGAAGTTTTAAATGTTTCTGATAGGATTGCTATAGTTAATAATGGTGAGCTTATAGGAATAGTTAATGCATCTGAAACTGATGAAAATGAAGTTGGATTAATGATGGCAGGAATAAAGAGAGGTGAAAGTTAATGGGAAAAAATCAAGCTATAAAATCCATAATGGCTGTAATACTTGGACTTATTGCTGGTGCTTTATTAATGTTTATTATGGGATTTAATCCTATTGAAGGATATACATATTTATTTAAAGGTGGATTAATGAACCTAGAAAGAATAGGAAATACTATTGCTACAGCAACACCTTTAATGCTTACTGGACTTTCGGTTGCCTTTGCATTTAAAACAGGATTATTTAATATAGGTACTCCTGGACAAATGCTATTTGGAGGATTTTGTTCAATAGCTGTAGGACTAACTTTGGATTTACCTAAAATAATACTAGTTCCAATAGTTGTTTTAGTTGGTATAATAGGTGGAGCTTTATGGGCAATAGTTCCTGGTGTCTTAAAAGCTAAGTTTAATGTACATGAAGTTGTATCATCTATTATGATGAACTGGATAGCTTACTGGATAGTATACTATATGGTACCACAATATTTTAAAGGTGAATTCTTAGAAACTGAATCTAGAATGCTACCAGAAGCAGCTACTTTAAGAGTAGAGTGGTTATCAAATATATTTAAAGGATCATATATAAACTTAGGGATTTTCTTAGCTTTAATAGCAGTTTTAGTAATATGGTTTACATTAAATAAAACAGTTTTAGGATATGAATTAAAAGCTGTTGGATTTAATAGATTTGGTGCAGAATATGCAGGTATGCCTGTTAATAGAAATATAGTTATATCAATGATGATAGCAGGTGCTTTATCAGGACTTGCAGGAGTTATACAATACACAGGAAATGCAAATATAATGCAAATAGGTGTAATGCCAAGTCAAGGTTTTGATGGTATAGCAGTTGCTTTACTTGGAGCAAGTAGTCCTATAGGAGTTGTTTTCTCATCATTATTCTTTGGAATATTATATGTAGGAAAAGGATTTATGAATGCTGCTGTAAAAGTACCACCAGAACTTGCAGATACTATAATGGCTACAATAATTTATTTTGCAGCAACTAGTATGGTTATGGATAAAATAATAAAATGGTTTAAAAAGAATAAAAATAAGGGCAAAAAAGATAGTTCTTCTGAAAGGGTGGTGGAAAAATAATGTGGAGCATAATTGAACAAATTTTTCCATATGCAATTTCTTATACAATTCCATTATTAATAACAGCTTTAGGGGCGTTATACTGTGAAAGAAGTGGAATTGTAAATATAGGATTAGATGGGCTTATGATAGTTGGTTCATTTGCGGGAGCATTAACAGTTTCTAAATTACAAGCAAATGGAGTTCCAGGGGCATTATGGATTGGATTATTAGTAGCAGTATTAATAGGAGTATTATTCTCATTACTTCATGCTTTTGCAAGTATTAATTTAAATGCAGAGCAAGTTATAAGTGGTACAGCTATAAATATGATAGCAGGTGCTTTAACTGTTTTCTTAGCTAGAAATATTACAGGTAGTGGGAATATAAGAATAACTAATGGTTTTATTCCAAAAGATATTCCAATACTTTCAGATATACCTGTAATTGGACCACTTTTCTTTACTAAAACATATGCTACTACTTGGTTAGTATTATTAATTTTAGTTATAAGTATTTTTATACTTTATAAAACTAGTTTTGGTTTAAGATTAAGATCATGTGGAGAACATCCACAAGCATCTGCAGCGGCAGGAATTAGCGTTTTTAAAATGAGATATATAGGTGTTATGATTTCAGGGGGAATGTCAGCATTAGGTGGTGCTATAATTCTAGTAACATATTCAGGAGAATTTAACGGTAGTGTTGCTGGACTTGGATTCCTTGCTTTAGCAGCATTAATATTTGGACAATGGAGACCTCTTGGAATATTAGGAGCAACTTTCTTCTTTGGATTTGCTTCAACTATTGCAAATGTTTCACAAGCTATACCATCATTAGCACAAATACCAGGAGTTGTATTAAAAACATTCCCGTATATAGTGACTTTAATAGCTTTAGTAATATTCTCTAAATCATCACAAGCTCCAAAAGCAGCTGGAGAACCTTTTGATGCAGGAAAGAGATAATTAGGGAATAATTAAAAAGTAATAGTTAATAGATTAAGTGTGTAAGAAGATAGATATTATATTCTAATTGTGTTATTTCACAATGGATATAATATCTATTTTCTTTTTTATTTATATAATGGTAATAAATAATGGTAAATTATAAAGTAAATGAGTATAATAAATATATTAGCAATAGGTCAATAAAAATAATTTTTAAATTATATAAGGGGGAAACGAAATGAAAAAAGTCAGAATTGCTTTAATGGGGCTAGGCAATGTTGGACGAGGTGTTTGGATGATATTAAATTCAAACAAAGAAGAAATAATGAAAAGATCAGGCTATGAGGTGGAAATAGCAAAAATATTAGTTAAGGACATTAATAAATCTAGAGGATTTGAAGTTCCAAGAAATATTTTAACTACAGATATTAACGATATTATTGAAGATGATTCAATTAAAATTGTAGTAGAAGTAATGGGTGGTATTGAACCAGCTAGAGAGTATATGATAGCAGCTATGAACAGAAAAAAACACATAGTAACAGCTAATAAAATGTTACTTGCAACAGGTGGAGATGAACTTTTTGAAAAAGCTGATAAAGAAGGTGTAATGTTCAATTATGAGGCTAGTGTAGCTGGTGGAATTCCAATAATTAATGGGATAAACGAAAGTTTAACTGCAAATAAGGTAGAAAGATTATATGGAATAGTAAATGGAACTACAAATTATATTTTAACTAAGATGGATTATGATAATTTAGATTTTAATGAAGCACTAAAGGAAGCTCAAGAGAAAGGTTATGCAGAAGCAGATCCAACATCAGATATTGAAGGCTATGATTCACAATATAAATTGTCAATATTATCTTCTTTAGCATTTGGAACAAAAATTAAAGTTGAAGATGTTTATAAAGAAGGTATAACAAAAATTGAAGCTATAGATATAAAGTATGCTAAGGAATTTAAAAAAGTAATAAAGTTATTAGCTATAGTAAAGGATAATAATGGAAAATTAGAACTTAGAGTTCATCCAACTATGATACCAGAAAATCATCCATTAGCTAATGTTAATGATTCTTTTAATGCTGTATTAATTAGAGGGAATGCTGTTGGTGATTTAATGTTCTATGGTAGAGGCGCAGGAGATTTGCCAACTGGTAGTGCTGTAGTTTCTGATATAGTATCAATACTAAGAAGTAATATAGATGTAGGTAACTTTAATCCAGTAGTTAAAAATAATTTATGGAAGAAAGAAATAAATGATATAAATGAAATTAATAGTAAATATTATATTAGACTATCAGTGGAAGATAGAACTGGTGTATTAGGAGAAATAACTTCTGTTTTTGGAATTGAAAATGTAAGCTTACAATCTGTTATTCAAAAAGGTTTAGATTCAGAAACTGAAAATAGAGTTACCTTAGTTTTAGTAACACATAATTGCAAGGAAGGAAATGTTCAAAATGCAATAAATAGTGTTTGTAAATTAGAATCAGTTTATAAAGTAAATAATCTAATTAGAATCGAAGATTTTAACTAAATAATATCAATGAGCTATATTTATGACACTATTATGAAAAGAATAGTTGGCATTAGTATAGCTCTTATTAAATTCTAAATAGTATTAATATACTTGAGTATATTAAATTAAAGTAATATAATAGTAAAAAAACAATAGGAGAAATGAAATGAGTATTAAATCAATAAATAGTAGTCAAGCAGAGAACTTAATCAAGAAGAAGGAAGATTTATTAATTTTAGATGTTAGAAGACCATATGAATTTAAAGAATCTAGAATTGTAAATTCAATAAATATACCTGTAGAAGAAATAGAGTGGGAAGTAGAAGAATTAGAAAAGTTTAAAGAAAAACCTATTCTAGTATATTGTAAAATTGGAGTTAGAAGTAGTATAGCTTGCAATTTTTTAGAAAACGAAGGCTTTAAGGAACTATATAATTTAAGAGGTGGAATATTAGATTTTGGTGGAGAAATTGAGGAATAATAATTTTTACATAATGACTTAGTATAAGATATAGTAAATAGGATAAAATAAAAAAGTAAAATAATTGACATAGTAATAAAAGCATGTTAAAATAAGTAATGTGTTAAGTAGAAACAGCCGTTTCTCACCTTACGGCAAAGCTTAGTAGGGTAAGTAGTTTTGTAATAATTACTAGTTATATTAACTAGGTTTTTATACGTACTAGAGGACGGCAGGACATGTCCTCTATTTTTTGTGTGTTTTTATAGAATATTTTGGAGGTGACTTGGTATAAGTAAGGATTTTACTTGTAATGAAGCTATTAGAGTTAAGGAAGTTAGATTAATTGATGCAGATGGTGCACAATTAGGAGTTGTTCCTACAAAGGATGCTCAAAGAATTGCAGATGAGAAGGAATTAGATTTAGTAATGATTTCTCCAAATGCAAATCCACCAGTATGTAAAGTGATGGATTTAGGAAAATACATCTATGAGCAATCTAAAAAAGAAAAAGAAGCAAAGAAAAAGCAAAAAGTTACTACACTTAAGGAAATAAGATGTAGTTTAACTATTGAAGAAAATGATATTGCAATTAAAGCAAAAAATGCTAGAAAGTTTTTATTAGATGGTGATAAGGTTAAAATCACTGTTAGATTTAAAGGAAGAGAAGCACAATTAGGACATATAGGACAAAGAATTTTAGAAAATTTTGTTTCGAAGTTAGAAGATGTTTGTGTAGTTGAGAAACCAGCAAAACATGAAGGCAGAAATATGACAATGGTTTTAGGCCCAAAAAAAGCATAACTTGAGAGGAGATTAGTATAATGCCAAAAATGAAAACCCACAGAGGTGCAGCAAAAAGATTCAAAAAGACTGGAACTGGAAAATTAAAAAGATCTAAGGCTTTTAAGAGTCATATATTAACTAAGAAAAGTTCAAAGAGAAAGAGAAACTTAAGAAAAGCTGCTTATGTTTCAACAACTCAAGAAAAAGCAATGAAAAAGTTATTACCATATTTATAGGATCATAGGAGGATTGAAGCATGGCAAGAGTTAAAAGAGCGGTTAATTCACGTAAAAATCATAAAAAAGTATTAAAGCTTGCAAAAGGATACTACGGTGGAAAGAGCAGATTATTCAAGACTGCTAATGAATCTGTAATCAGAGCTTTAAGAAATGCATATGTTGGAAGAAGATTAAAGAAGAGAGATTTCAGAAGACTTTGGATAGCTAGAATAAATGCAGCTACAAGAATGAACGGACTTTCATATTCAAAATTTATGAATGGAATTAAATTAGCTGGAATAGATATGAACAGAAAAATGTTATCTGAAATAGCTATAAACGATCCAAAGGCGTTTGCAGATTTAGTAGAATTAGCAAAAGGTTCTTTAAAGTAGTTTATAATTAAGCCTATAGGGTAGATTAATCTACCCTATAGGCTTATTTGCTTTTAATAATATTTTATAAATATTGAAAATAAAATCCAATTAATATAAAATTAACAATAAAAATAGAACAATGAATGTATAATTATAATATAATAAAGGATAATTACCGTGGCATAAAAAGAGGGGATTTATATGAAGATAGGATTAGTTTTATCTGGAGGAGGCGGAAAAGGTGCTTACGAACTTGGTGTTTGGAAAGCTCTAAAAGAATTACAAATAGATAAGTATATTTATGTTTTTTCAGGAACATCTAT
The DNA here is from genome assembly GCA_023427705.1 of Bacillota bacterium. Lineage (GTDB taxonomy): Bacteria > Bacillota > Clostridia > Clostridiales > Clostridiaceae > Clostridium. The sequence goes on from JAEZAL010000215.1 coordinate 11,113, forward strand.
TGGTGCTTTTAATGCAATTTTATTTGCACAAGATGATTTAAAAGCGGCAGAGGCACTATGGAGTGAAGTTACTATGGATAAAATTGTTCCTATAAGTAAATTTGATTTATTAAAGAAAGGTATAGGCTTATTAATTGGGGCAAAAAACATTAATTTTGCTAAGAAATACTTAAATCAGCATATGTATGAAGGGGTAGTTTCTAAAGATGGAGCTAAGGAGATAATAAATAAGTACTTAGATATTGAGTGTATTAAAAAAAATAACAAAATATGTTATGCTGCTTGCACAGAATTACCAGATTTTACTGTTAAGTACTTTAGGGTAAATGACTATTCAGAAGAGTTAGGAAAAGAAATAATTATAGCATCTGCATCGTTACCACTAATATATGAGGCAACAGATGTTTTAGGAGGCAAATATATAGATGGAGGAATTGCTGATAATACTCCTATTCAGCCTGTTTATGGAGAAGGTTGTGATATTATTATAGTTGTTTTATTATCTAAGGAAGCAAGGATAGATAGAGATTTGTATCCTAATACTCACATTATTGAGCTTTATCCTAGAAATTTAAATGAAAGTGTAATTAATGGTACTTTAAATTTAGATGAAGAAGCTAAGAAAAATAGAATAAAAGAGGGGTATGAAGATACTATTAAGAGTATAGAACCTATTTTAAAAATGGCTGAATATAAATTTGCTTTAGAGGAAGAAGAAAATAATCCAAGATTATTTAAGACATATAATTATTTAAAATCAATATTAAGAAAAAAATGAAACTAAGGATATTAGTATAAAAACACTCCCTATTATAAGGAGTGTTTTTAATTTACTTTATAATCATAAGTTAAGCCTTCATATATAAATTCTTTATCATTAATACTTAATAAATCACTAGGTTTAATTAAACTAGGAGTTTTTTCTGAATTATATATATTACTTTTTATTAATAGATGAGATACAAATTCTGAACAAAAATATCTATTATTCCTTTTAATTGGTTTATTAAGCATTACACCTATTAATCCAAGAAGACTATATTTATATTTCTTTTGGTCTTTTAAAAATTCTTTGAGTTCCATTTTTAACAATGAATATTGAGGATTACTTACTTCAATTTTATATATAACACATTGACTATTTTGAAATCTCTTATATACCCCATCTTTAAGATTTTCTTCAACTAGACCCCCTATGAATGGATTACTAGGAAATATTCTTCCGAATGAATACATTTTTTCAAAAGAATCATCAAGACTTAAAGAAACATGTACATATTTATCTTTAGTATAAAAATTAATACATTTGGATAGTACTGTTCCGGTATTCGAAAATACTAAGTAAATGCTTTTATTATTCATATATAGACTCATCCCCCTTAAAGAATAAAGATAAACAAATATGATTATATAATATAAATCTTAAGATGTCCTTAAGAAAACATAAAAAATTATAAATTTATTAATAATTTTTAAAGAAAAATAATTATTAATTATAATATGCAGCATTTTAACTAAAAATAGAAATGTATTAACAAAAAAATGATATAATTTATTATGGATAATTTATGCAACAATAGTCAAGAGGTGATAGTTTGAAAAAAAATGTAATGCAAAGAGAGTTTAAGAAATTAAAATCACAAATAAATCATATTGAAGAAATAGCTCACAATTCAAAGGTAGGAGCTTTAATAGAGCAAGAGTCTTCTCTTAGAAAAAAAATAAGAGAACTTATTGAAATGGAAAATGAAGGTTTTAAAGGTTATAAAGATGTTAGAGATAGATATGAAGAATTATTAGAATATATTTCTAAAAGATTATTAGATAATTATAATAAAAAGAATAATACTGATTTTGATTTCTATCAGGTTATTAGAGGAAATTATAATAGCTTTATTAACTCAGGTTTTATGACAGTATTAACTAAACAACATATACCTAAATTAATCTCTAAAGAATTTGAAGAGCATTTTCCTGCTAATCCTAAAGATGAGTATAAATTAGCAAGAAATATAACAAGAAAAGTATATATTCACTTAGGAGAAACTAATACAGGAAAAACATACACAGCTATGGAAAGATTAAAAGAAGCAAAAAATGGTGTGTATTTATCTCCTTTAAGGATATTGGCATTAGAAAATTATGAAAAGCTAAATAATAATAAAATAATATGTAACCTCTTAACTGGAGAAGAAGAAATATTAAAAGAGGGAGCAACACATACATCATGTACTATAGAAAAAGTAGATTTAAAAAAGGAATATGATATTGCTATTATAGATGAAATTCAAATGATAAATGATCCACAAAGAGGTGCGGCTTGGACAAGAGCTTTGCTTGGACTAAGATGTAAAGAAATCCATATATGTGGGGCTTTAAATGCTAAAGAAATAATAGAAAAGATTTTAAATGATTGTAAAGACGAGTATGAATTTAAGGAATATAAAAGAAGTATTCCTTTAAAAGTACAAGATAGAAATTTCTCTTACGATAATGTTGATGAAGGAGATGCAATTGTTGTATTTTCAAAGAAAAAAGTATTACAAATTGCACAACAATATTCAGAAAAAGGCATAAAAGCTAGTGTAATATATGGAGATCTTCCACCAGAAGTAAGACGAAAACAGTATGATATGTTTATAAAGAAAGAAAATAAAGTTCTTGTAACAACTGATGCTATAGGAATGGGTGTAAATCTACCTATAAAAAGAATAATCTTTGTAGATATTCAAAAATTTGATGGAGAAGAAATAAGAAGTTTGACTTCACAAGAAGTAAAACAAGTAGCTGGTAGAGCAGGAAGAAAGGGAATTTATGAAGTTGGATATGTTGCTACAGTTAGAGATAATCAAAAGTTTATTAAAGAAAAGCTAGAAGAACAAGATATTATAATAAGGAAAGCAGTTTTAGGACCAACAGAAGCAATATTAAATATAAAGAGTTTACCATTAAATGAAAAGTTAGCTTTATGGGCTACCAGGGAAGATGTTTTAAATTATTATAAAAAAATGGATATAAATGAATACTTAATAATTTTAGATAGAATAAAAAAATATAAATTAAAAGAAGAAACTCAATGGGAATTATTAAAAATACCATTTGATATTTCTAAAGATGAACTTATGGATACCTTCTTGGGTTATGTAGAGGGATTATTTATATTAAAAAATAAGGTGATAAGTAAACCTCAATGTTTTAAGGGGAATTTAGATGAACTTGAAATTTACTACCAAAGAATAAATATATATTACTCTTTCTGTAAGTTATTTAATTTAGAGTTTGATTTTAAATGGATATATGAAGAAAGACTTAAAGTAAGTGAGGATATAAATGAAATATTAATTAGATTATAATTATTATGGTATAATAAAATTAACTAAATCCTTGAAAGGAAGATAATATGGAATATAAATTTGAATTTGATGGAAAAGAATACATTTTAAGCGAGGATAATTTAGAATACTTTGCTAATGATGAAAATGAAGAGCTTAAAGGTATAGATGAAGAAAAGGTATTAGAATTATTAGCAAATAGTAATGAAGTTGATTTTCAAAAGGCTTATTATGAAAGTTGTTGTAGCAATTGTAAGGCTGGAAAAGAAGAAAAGAAAAAGGTTTTTGATTTCTTAGAATTTTATTTTTATGCTTATGGTAAAAATAATAATTTCATAACTAGTAACATAGATAATGAGTATGATAAAAAATCCTTTACTAGATTGAATAGAGAAGGAATAGTTGACAAAAGCTATTTAGTAACTGTTATAGTATGTAAACATTGTGGTACTTATGCTATAGAGATTGAAGAATTTGAATTATAAATATATATTTATGTATTAAAAATAATTTAGGGTATAAAATACATTTGAAAGGATGTGTTATTATGCCTAAGAATACTAAGACTGAAACACCGAAGCAAAAAGGTACAAGAAGACAAAGATTACATAAGAATCAAAATAATATAGGTAATGATAAAAACAAACCAGAATATACAGATTTCGATGGAAATCCAATTTAAGAAAAGAGCTGAATTATTCAGCTCTTTTTTATATTTAGTATAAAGCCTAAAGATTACAATTAAATTCCATAAATTGTTAAGAAAATATTAAAAGCATATATAAAGAGTAATAAATGGATATAAATATGATATATTGAATTATATAAATATAGTGAGGTGAAATTTTGAAAAACAATATAGATTTATTAATTGGATTTATACTTATCATATATGTAACAGTAATAAATTTAATCTTTAGTAAGATAACTTTTAGTGAAGCTTTTCTATTTGCAGGTATAATATTAATAATATATCATTTTATAAAACAAAAAATTAATAAGAATATTTTAAAAATATTTAAATTTATATTAGCAATAGGATTAATAATTTTTAGTATTGTACAAACTGCTATTATTATATTTCCAAAAGGAAACAATGGATATTCAAATTATGTAATTATTTTAGGGGCAGGGATAAGAGGAGAAACTCCTAGTTGGACTTTAGTACAAAGACTTGATAAAGCTATAGAATATATAAATATTCAAGATACTAACCTAAAGATAATAGTTTCAGGTGGGCAAGGAAATGGAGAAGATATATCAGAAGCTGAAGCAATGAAAAGATATTTAATTAAAAAAGGTATTGATGAAGAAATAATAATGGAAGATAAGTCTAGAAATACCATAGAAAACTTAAAGTTTTCAAAGGAAGTTATAGAGAAGGATTCTAATAAGGAAATAAAAGATTTAGATGTAAAGATAATTACTTCGGATTTTCATGCTCTTAGAAGTGATTTAATAGCTAAAAGTTTAGGTTATGAAAATAGAAGTTTTTTTACTAATAAAACTTTACCTATACTAATGCCAGTTATGTATTCAAGAGAATTTTTTGCAATAGGTAAATACTTTTTATTAAAATAAAAACATTATTAATTTATTAAAAGGTAATTTTAAATATTTGTAGAATATATCTTATTGTAGGCAATACAAATTACAACAAAAAATCAAAAGAGTATAACTTTAGGGGGAAAAATAATGAGTAAAATTGCAGAATGTTCTTTAATTATAAAGGATGATTTTAACAATATTTTTATTATTAGGAGAAAAACAAAGAGGAATCAACCAAAGTTATGGTACATAGTAGGAAAAAAGATTAAGGGAAGGGAAACAGAGGAAAAATGTATAGCAAGAGCTGTAAAAGATGATTTAAAGTCTATAATTTTCAACTTAAAAAAAGTAGGCGAAATCAAAGTTAATGAAGAAAATGATGAATTATGTGCTATTTATGAAGGTGAATTAAAAGAAAAAATAGTTTTTGGAAATGATGTTTCTGAAGGTAAGTGGGTTAGTATAAGAGAACTAGAAAACTATGACTTAGCTGAAGGTGAAAAAGAAAAGATTTTATATTATGTAAATTAACTAAAAACTCCTTAGGGAGTTTTTTTATTTGTATAATTTAATTAAATTTATATATTAGTATATTGACAAAAGAATAACTATTGACATAGGAAATTAATATACTTATGATGTAATAGAGAAAATAAATAATCATTTGTTTTTAGAGTATATCTTCATTCATTTGTTTATTTATTATAATTGCAATATGTTAAAATACTTATTTGTCTAACAAAAAAGAGAAATCTAATTTGAAAGAAAATAGATATATGTATTAATAATAAAGAGTATTAATGGCTTAATGTAATCTATTATTAAGCTTAGTAAGTTTTATTATTAATATAGCCCTGTTTTCTTTTAGAAAGCAGGTTTTTTTATTTTGTAAATTATATTAAATAGTTTGGGGGGAAATATATGAAAATTGCTGTTATTAGTGCAATTTTAGAAGAACCTAATAAGTGTAATACTAAGTTTAATGAAGTAGTATCTAGCTTTAGAGGCAGTATTAAAGGGAGGATGGGAATACCTTTAGAAGGAGAAACATCTGTTGTATCCATAGTAGTAGTTGGAACATTAAATGAAATTAATAGCCTAACAGGAAAGCTTGGTAATATAGAAGGTGTAACAGTAAAAACTGCTATTGGAAAGAAAGAAGTAGAGGTATAAACAATGTAAAATTAATAATTCTAAATTTTACATTATATTTGGAGGTATGCTATGAATATTAAAAATATAATTGATAAGTTATATGAAAATAATAATGCTAATAGAGAGGAACTTGTATACTTATTAGATAATTTAACTGAAAAAGATAAGGAGTACTTAATAGAAAAAGCTCATGAGACTAGAATGAGAACTTATGGAAATACAGTTTATATGAGAGGGCTTATAGAGTTTACTAATATATGTAAGAAAAGTTGTGCTTATTGTGGAATAAGAAAAGAAAATAAAAATGCAGATAGATATAGATTAACTTTAGATGAGATTTTAGAGTGTGTAGATATTGGAGATAGATTAGGCTATAAGACATATGTTCTTCAAGGGGGAGAAGATGCTTACTTTACTGATGAAAAAATGATAGAAATAATACAAGCTATAAAAGCTAAATATCCAAATAATGCAATTACACTATCTTTAGGAGAAAGAAGTTATGATTCATATAAAAAGATGTTTGAAGCAGGAGCAGATAGATATCTTTTAAGACATGAAACTGCTACAAAAGAGCTTTATGAATCTCTTCATCCAGGAGCAAGCTTTGAAGAAAGAATGCAATGCTTAAAAGATCTAAAAGAAATTGGGTATCAAGTAGGAGCAGGATTTATGATAGGCCTTCCTAATCAAACTACAAATGATTTAGTTAATGATTTGCTGTTTGTAAAAGAGTTTGAACCACATATGTGTGGAATAGGCCCATTTATACCACATAAAGATACTCCGCTAAAGGATGAGAAGGCTGGAACTTTAGAGATGACAACAACGATATTAGCTATAGTTAGACTATTGCTTCCAGATGTTTTATTACCTTCAACTACTGCCCTTGGAAGCATAGATCCTATAGGTAGGGAAAAAGGAATTAAAGCAGGGGGAAATGTAGTTATGCCAAACCTTTCTCCAACTAGTGTAAGAGAAAAGTATGCATTATATGATGGAAAGATATGTACTGGTGATGAAGCTGCAGAATGCAGAAAGTGTATAGAAGGAAGAATAAATAAAGCAGGTTTTAGAGTTGAAGTTACAAGAGGTGACAACGTAGCTTGGGCTAAAGATAATGGATACTATAAAGTAATTAAGGGTGATATTCAGCTTGAAAATATAAAGTTAATATAAAAATATAATTTAGGGGTGTTTATATGTTTATTAATCATGAGTATATTGAGAAAGTTTTAGAAGAAGCTAAAGGAGCATCTAGAGAGGATATTAAGGCAGTATTAGAAAAGGCTAAAAAAAGAGATGGATTATCATATAGAGATATTGCTGTTTTATTACAAGTAGAAGATAAAGATGATTTAAATGAAATATTTAAATTAGCAGGAGAAATTAAAGAATCTATTTATGGTAAGAGAATAGTTATTTTTGCACCATTATACGTTAGTGATTATTGCGTAAATAATTGTGTTTACTGTGGATATAAGAGAACTAATGATTTTTCAAGAAGAAAATTAACTATGAAAGAAGTAGCTGAAGAAGTTAAGATATTAGAAAAAATGGGACATAAAAGACTTGCATTAGAACTTGGTGAAGATCCTGTAAATGCACCTATAGACTATGTGCTAGAATGCTTAAAAACTATTTATTCAACTCAAAATGATAATGGGGAAATTAGAAGAGTTAACGTTAATATTGCTGCTACAACTGTAGAAAATTACACAAAACTTAAAGATGCCAAAATAGGAACATATATATTATTCCAAGAAACATACCATAAACCAACTTATGATAAAATGCATCCTAAGTCTTTAAAAGGCGACTATAATTATCATTTAACTGCCTTTGATAGAGCTATGGAAGCAGGAATAGATGATGTTGGAGGTGGAGCTTTATTTGGACTAGCAGATCCTAAATTTGAAGTTCTAGGACTTATGATGCACAATAAACACTTAGAAGATAAGTATGGAGTAGGATTCCATACAATATCAATGCCAAGATTAAAGCCAGCTTCAGGAGTAACTCTTAAAGAGTTTCCTAATTTAGTAGATGATGAAATGTTTAAAAAGTTAGTTGCTATTATTAGAATAGCTGTGCCTTTTACAGGGATAATAATGTCTACTAGAGAAACCGCAGAAATGAGAAGAGAATTACTAAAGTATGGTGTATCTCAAATTAGTGCAGGCTCAAGTACAGGTGTTGGTGGATATAAGGAAAGAGAAGAAGGAAGAGAAGCTCTTCAATTTAAAACATCTGATGATAGAACACCTTTAGAAGTTATAAAATCTGTATTAGATGATGGATATATTCCAAGTTATTGTACAGCTTGTTATAGAAGAGGAAGAACTGGAGAAAGATTTATGAAACTTGCAAAAAGTGGAGAAATTCAAAATGTTTGTGAGCCAAATGCAATAACTACTCTTTTGGAATTTGCTATAGATTATGGTGATAAAGAAATATTAGAAAAAGCAGAAGCAGTAATTAATACAGAAAAGGAAAAGATAAAGAGAAAAGATATAAAAGAATTATTAGAAAGAAATTTAGGCAGATTAAGAGCTGGTGAAAGAGATTTATACTTATAGGAGGTTTATAATATGAATTCAACTCCAAATGCAAATAGAAAGCATATAGCTATTTATGGAAAGACAAATGCAGGTAAATCCTCGCTAATTAATAGACTTTTAGGGCAAGAAGTTTCTTTAGTTTCTGAAAAAGAAGGAACTACTACAGATCCAGTTCAGAAGGCTATGGAATTAATACCTGTAGGACCAGTACTGTTTATAGATACAGCAGGCTTTAAAGATGAAAGTAGCCTAGGGGAAATAAGAACTAAGAGAACACTAGATGTATTAAAAAGAACAGATATAGCAATTTATGTATTTGATGCTACAGATATAGATTTAGAAGAATTCACAAAAATAAAAAGAAATTTTAAAAAATATAATATACCCTATTTAGTTGCTATTAACCAAATTGATAAAATAAAAAAAGAAGAATTGGACTTATTAAAAGAAAATAATAAGGACTACATGTTTATTTCATCATTAACAGGTGAAGGCATTGAAGATTTAAAAGAAAAACTTATTAATATTTTAAAGGAAGAAGAGGAGGAATTACCAATAGTGGGTGATTTACTTCCTTACGATAGTAAAGTAATAATGGTAGTACCTATAGATTCTGAAGCTCCAAAGGGAAGATTAATATTGCCACAAGTTCAATGTATAAGAGATTGCTTAGACCATGGAATAAAGAGTTATGTAGTTAGGGATACAGAGCTTGAATCGGCTTTAAAAGATATAAGAGATGTTAATTTAGTAATAACTGATTCCCAAGCTTTTAGGGAAGTTGATAAAATAGTTCCTAAAGATATTAAATTAACAAGTTTTTCAATGTTATTTGCAAGACAAAAAGGAGATTTTGAAGCTTTTATAAAAGGAGCTTTTAAAATTAAAGAACTAAATAAAGATTCGAAAATATTAATTGCTGAAAGCTGTACTCATAATGTATCACATGAAGATATTGGTAGAGTGAAAATACCTAAGTTAATAAATAAAGCTGTAGGTGCAGAACTTAGCTATGATTATAGTATTTTTCATGATTTTCCTGATGATATAGATAAGTATGATTTAGTTATTCATTGTGGAGCATGTATGATTAATAGAAAAACTGTAATAAACAGAGTTAGGGATTGCGAAGAAAAAAATGTGCCAATAACTAATTATGGAATAGTTTTAGCATATTTAAACGGAATACTTGAAAGAAGTTTATCTTTGTTCAATATAAAAATAGATGATATAATATAAAAGCTAAATTTACACAAAGGAAAAAGGGGAGTTTTAATGAAAGATTTAGTTTTAGAAGCAGATAGATGTTATCTTTGTAAAAATCCAAGATGTAAGGCACATTGTCCAATAAGCACTCCTATTCCAGAAATAATAGATTTATTTAAGGATGGACAAATAGCTAAGGCTGGAGAAGTTTTATTTAATAATAATCCTTTATCATTAGTTTGCTCAATAGTTTGCCCTCATGAAGATCAATGCAAAGGGAATTGTATTAGAGGAATTAAAGGAGAGCCAGTAAGATTTTGTGATATAGAAAGACATGTATCAAAGTACTACTTAGAAAATATTAGATTAGAAAAAGAAGCAGAATTAGACGAAAGAATTGCTATTGTAGGTGGTGGACCAGCTGGTATAACAATTGCCTTTATATTAGCACAAAAAGGATATAAAGTTACTTTGTTTGACTCCCATGATAAAATAGGTGGAGTATTAAGATATGGTATTCCAGAATTTAGATTACCAAAGAGTATAATAGATAGTTATGAAGAAAGACTTATAGAATTAGGTGTAAAAATAAGACCTAATACTCTAATTGGACCAGTAATTACGTTAGATAAATTATTCTATGATGGATATGATGCTATATTTATAGGAACAGGAGTATGGAATCCTAAGACTTTAAATATTAGAGGAGAAAGCTTAGGGCATGTACATTATGCTATTGATTATTTAAAATCACCAGAAACATATAATTTAGGTGAAAAAGTCTGTGTAATCGGTGCTGGGGATGTTGCTATGGATGCAGCAAGAACAGCAAAAAGAAATGGAGCTAAGGACGTATATATTTTATATAGAAAAGGTATGGAAAATGTACCTGCTACAAAAGTTGAATTAGAAGGAGCTATTTCAGATGGAATTAAGTTTGAATTATTTAAATCTCCTTTAGAATTAACTGAAGATGGAGTAAAATACATAGAAACACAAAATGTAGTAGATGAAGAAGGTAAAATAAATACTGTTGTAATAGAAGGTAAAGAAGGACTATTTGAATGTGATTCAATAATAATTGCTGTAAGTCAATCTCCTAAAAATAATATTGTTTCAAATACCACAGGACTAGAAACAAATAAATGGGGATTATTATTGACTGATGAAAATGGTCATACTACTAGAGAAGGAGTTTTTGCATCAGGTGATGTAGTTACTGGAGCGAAAACTGTAGTAAGGGCAGCAGCGCATGCTAAAGTAGTAGCAGAAGAAATAGAGAAGTATATATTAAATAAAAAAAGATAATGAGTTTAAAAAGTTATACAAATAAGAGGAAATTAAAAATTTCCTCTTATTTTCTTTTATAGAAATTAAAAAGAAAGAAAATATTTAATTATCTGAGTTTTCATATATAATATAATTATTGAATGGATTTATATTTGAGATGGAGGATTATATGGGAGCAATAGTAGAATTATTAAATGAGCTATGTAAGGACACTAATATCAAGATTAGATTATTAGATGTTAATAATAATGAGATTTATGACAATTTACCTTCAACAGAATCAAAAAGTATGAGAAAAATATCTGTAAATAATAAATCATATAAAATTATATTAGAACAAGATGATATAAAAATAATACCCATAGTTGAATATTTATTAAATAAATGTATAGTAACTGAAAATGTAGTTCAAGAATTATTAGAAGGAAGAAAACAATGGGATGTTATTAAGGATACTTCAATTACTAAATCAAATAAAATGTTATTAATTGAAAGTAAAAAAGAAGATGAAGTTTTAGAGATAGTTAGAGATACATATGCCAATATAGATATCTATGTAGGTCAGATATATGACAGAATAATAGTTATAGGAAATTTAGAAGATGAAAAAGACCATGCAATTTCATTAAAAGAAACTTTAATACAAATACTAGGAGTAAATGCAAAAATAAGCATAAATTATTTAGATGGTACTTTTGAGGGCTTTAAAGATTCTTATTATGGAGCTGTACAAGCTTTAGAGATAGGAAGAAAGTTTAAAGTAAAACCTGAAATATACTGTATTAAAGATATGTATTTAGAAAGAGCTATTTTTAATTTATCAGAAGAGTATTCACAAAAGATTAAAGATGAGTATAAAGATATATTTAAAGGTTTTAATTATGAGCTAATACAAACCTTAGAAGAAATTTTAAAATGTGATTTATCTTTAACCAAAGCATCTAAAAATTTATATATACATAGAAATACCTTAATGTATAGAATAGAAAAAATAAAAAAAGAAACAGGTTTTGATATACGTAATTTTAAAGAAGCCACCTTCCTCTATATTTTATATATGAATAGCAAAAGAAATTAAAAATGTAGAATGTAAAATGTAGAATTATTGATGTAATTTTTTCCTTAATTCTACATTCTACATTATTAATTTTACATTGTATTTTATATTACTTTAATTAGCAATATCTATAAATTCAAACTTATTTACATCAAATAATCCCTTATCAGTTATTTTTAAATCAGGAATAACTGGTAGTGATAAAAATGATAAAGTTAAAAATGGATTAAAATTAATATCTGGAGCAA
>JAEZAL010000228.1 GCA_023427705.1 Bacillota bacterium
ATAAATCCAGATGAAGTTATAATAGCAGCTGGTGCAGAACCAATGAAACTTAGAGTTCCAGGAGCTGATTTACCACATGTAACTAATTCTCACGCTATACTTGCAGGAACTGCAATGGCAACTGGACAAGTAGTTGTTATTGGTGGAGGTTTAGTTGGATTAGAAGTAGCCGAATACTTATCAGGAAAAGTTAATAATATAACAGTAGTAGAAATGCTTAATGAAGTAGCAAAAGACTTAGGACAATTAAGAAAGATTTGCGTTATGGAAAGTTTATATCGTGAAAGTATAAAAACTATAACAGAAGCAAAATGTGTTGAGATAAAAGAAAAATCAATAATGATTGATAGAAATGGAAATATTGAAGAAGTTCCATGTGATTCAGTAGTTGTTGCAATAGGAGCAAGATCACGTGATTTTAGTGAACTTACTAATTACTGTGAAGAAAAGAATATAGCATATCATGTAATAGGTGATGCAGTTAGAGCTCGTAGAGCATTAAATAGTATTGAAGAAGCAGTAAATGTAGCAAGACAAATTTAGTTAATAAGGATAGAGCTATTTATTATAGCTCTATTTTTGTTTTTAATGTATATTTAATATGATATTATTATCTATTATAGTAGGCTATAATATTTATAATTAAGTGAAAGGAATATGGAGAGAGTTATATATATGGGAAAGTTATATAAAATACAAAAACCTAAATTTATAGATGAGTTAGAAGAGCTAGAAAGTATAGAAGATGAAATAGCTAGATTTGAAAAATTACAAAATAAGATATTAGAGGATATAGATATAGATTATTTACAGGAAAGAGGATTAACAATAGATTCTTGTAGATTCAAAAATGTTATTTTTAATAATTGCTCCTTAAATAATGTAGATTTAATAGATACAATTTTTGAAAACTGTGATTTATCTAATATAGATTTTAGTGGAGGAAGCATTCATAGAGTAGAATTTATTAATTGTAAGTTACTTGGAGCAAGAATTGATGAATGTAGTATGAAAGAAATTCTATTTAGTAAGTCTATAGGAAAATATATAAATTTCTCTTTCTCAAAGCTAAAAAATGTAGTTATAGACGAATGTAATTTTTCAGAAGGCGTTTTTCAACAAGTAAAATTAGATAAGGTAATTTTTAATGAAGTAGATTTAAATAATGCATATTTAAATAATACAGACTTAAATAAAATTGATTTTACCACATGTGATATTTCAGGAATAGATGTTGAAATAGAAAATTTAGCAGGAGCAATAGTTAATACAGTTCAAGCATTAGACTTAACAAGACTTATGAAGTTAGTAGTAAGGTAGTTAAAGTAACAAAAGGGGGATATATTGTGGTATCATTTGAAGCAATTTTATTTATTATTTGTCCATTGGTATTTATAGCAGGTTTTATAGATGCAGTGGCAGGTGGAGGAGGATTAATATCTTTACCAGCATATATATTTGCAGGTGTACCAATGCACATAGCTTATGGAACTAATAAGTTTGCAAATTGTATTGGAACAAGTGTTGCATCTGCAAAGTTTTTTAAAAGTGGAAATATTAAGTTAAAGCCAGCATTAATATCAGCATTAGGAGCATTTATAGGTTCTTGGGCTGGAGCACAATTAGTAATATTATTAGATGAAAAATATTTAAAATATTCATTAATAATAATTTTGCCTATAGTTGCTATATTTATATTATTTAATAGAAATTTTGGACAAGATACTGATGTGAAAGATATTTCAGTAAAGAAGATTTATATACTTTCATTTATAATTGGACTAATAATTGGGGCTTATGATGGGTTTTTTGGACCAGGAACAGGAACTTTCTTACTTTTAGCATTTACAGGCATTTGTAAGTTTAATATGATTACTGCATCTGGTAATGCTAAGATAGTTAATTTATCTTCTAATTTAGCTGCTTTAGTAGTTTATATACTTAATGGAAAGGTAGCTTTTTTAATTGGAATTCCAGCTGCTATTTGTGCAATACTAGGGAATTATATTGGTGCTAACCTTGCAATAAGTAAGGGAAATAAATTTATAAAGCCAGTAATTTTATTAGTTATTATAATGTTGTTTTCAAAAGTTATAATAGATTTTGTATAAAATTAAGAATAGATAAAATAGAAAATTATAAATAAAAAATATGGAGCTGTTTGAAACAGGTCCATATTCTTATCTAAAGATTAAAATATTATATTTGCTATAAGAACTATTACTGGTAATGTAATTAAGGTTCTTTCAATAAATATTATTATTAGGTGCTTTAGAGATACAGGAATTTTTGATCCAAGTAAAACTCCACCTACTTCAGACATATATATTAATTGAGATACTGAAGTACAAGCAACTATAAATTTAGTCATATCGCTAGTTATAGAGTTAGCAGCTAAAACTGATGGAAGTAACATATCAGCAAAACCAACAACTAGCGTTTGTGATGCAGATATAGCTTCTGGAACTTGAAGTAGGTTTAAGTAAGGTATAAATGGTAAACCTAGTATTTGGAACACAGAAGTATATTCAGCTATTATAAGTGCTATAGTAGCAAAAGCCATAACAACTGGTAGAACTCCAAGCCACATATCTAAAACATTCTTAATTCCATCTATTAAGAAAGCTTTAATACCAGGATTATTTCCAGCTTTAATTAGAGCCTTATTATATCCCCAAGAAACAGATGTATGTCCAGTAGGAATAGTTTCATCATCTTTTTGTTCTTTATTATTATAGTAAGTGTTAGGAATTTTACGTAATGGGTATATTCTTGGTAGAATAATAGCCGCTACAATTCCTGAAAGTGTTACTGTTAAATAAAATGGAATAAATAAGTGTGATAATCCAACAGTGTCTATTACGATTAAACTAAAAGTTATAGAAACTGCTGAGAAAGTTGTACTTATTATTGCTGCTTCTCTTTTAGAATAAAAACCTTCTTCATATTGCTTATTAGTTAATAGTATTCCTAAAGTTCCATCACCAAGCCAAGAAGTAATACAATCTATTGATGAACGACCAGGTAAAGTAAATATAGGTCTCATAATTTTAGTAAGTATTGCTCCAAAGAACTCTAATAATCCGAAGTTAAGTAATAAAGGTAATAATAATCCAGCAAAAAAGAAAATAGTAAATAAAATAGTAAGTAAGTCGTTTAATACAAAAGCTCCAGTTCCAGAACTTCTTATCAGTTCAGGTCCAAAATTAAATAATGTTAGTACACAAAAAATTGCTCCTAGAACTCTAGATATTATCCAAAGTGGTTTTACATTAAATAAGGTATTTAAGAATTCATTTTTTATAATAAAATCTGGTTTAAATATTTTAGTTATTATACCTAATATAGCAGATATACAAACTGTTAGTGTAATAATAGCTGTTAAATAGTCTCCTAATAAATTCGCTAGAAATTTAGACATTAATGCTACTGGTATAGTAATTTCTCCATTAAACTTAATAGGAATCATAAATAATAACACACCTATTAAAGATGGAATAATAAAAGCCAAAGAATCATTAATTGAAAATTTCTCTTTAGTTATATTTCTCATTTCGTTCTCCTTTATATTTTAAAAAGTTAATATTTATACACAGAAATTAATTTTAATACAAAATATAATTAAAAATCAATAGATTTTTATACAAAAATAACTAGAATTTATACATAAATCTTATGTTAATATTTTCTTGTAATAGGGGTAAACTAAATTTATTAAATAACTAAAAGGAGAATTTAGTTTATGAAAAAGAAAAACCTTTTAATATATCTAGTCATTCTGAATCTATTTGCATTATTGATAATTTTATTAAGTAAAATACCTATATTAAAAAGCTTTATAGATGTAATTTTTTCAGTTGTGATTATACCAATAATATTTGGAGTATTTTTATTTTATATACTTAAACCTTTAAATAAAGTATTTATAAAAAAGAAAATGAAAAAAGGAACAGCTGCATTTCTAACGATATTTATTTTCTTATTTGTATTAGCAGGAGTAGTAAAATATTTTGGTGATTATTTTTTAGAGCAATTTAATAGCGTTAAATTTTTATTGTTCAATATAATTGAATCAAGAGGAGATATGAATAATGTAGAAAGTATAGTTAGAGAAAGTGTTTTAAATATTGATTATTATAATAAATTTTTAGGCGACTTACAAAATTATATATTTATATTAGTAACTAATATAAAAAAGATATTTGATAAGGGAATGCAATTATTTTCTGATGTTTTACTTGTGATTTTAATAGTTTTTTATTTGCTTAAAGATGAAGAAAAAATAAAAAAATCATTAGTAGAATTATTTCCTAGGAAATATAAGGATAAGGGCTACAATATAGTAGAAGAAGGTGATGATGTTTTATCAGCCTATATAATTGGTCAAACAAAAGTGGCACTATCACTAGCAATTATGATGTTTGTTGGATATAAATTTATAGGAATGGTGAATCCCTTACTTTTATCTTCAGTAACATTTATATTAGCTTTCATACCTTTTATTGGTTTCTTTATATCATTAATACTTCCGTATATAATTGCTATAGCCTTTGGATGGGATATGATTTTAAAATTATCTATATTAGTATTAATAGCACAAACTCTTAAAGGTAGAATAATAGTACCTTTGATTATGGGAAGAGCTATGAAAATACATCCTATTACGGATATTTTCTTAGTTGTTGGAGCAGCATCTTTAATTTGACCTATTGGAGCTTTTATAGTGGTACCTTTTTATTCATTAATTAAGGTTATTTATAAGTATTTTAATAGAGAGTTAGATGAAAAGATAAAAGAATTTAAAGAATAGAGGGAATTTTAAGTATATTTTATGTGGAAAAAATATTTGATAATATTTATAATAAATACAAGAAACAGATTTGGGGGATTAGTAGAATGGATAATAGAAAAAAGATAAAAGAAGCTAATAGGATAGTAGTTAAAGTAGGAACTTCCACATTGACATATGAAAATGGAAATATAAATTTAACTAGAATAGAGAAGTTAACGAGAATACTATCAGATGTTATGAATTCAGGTAAAGAAGTTAT
>JAEZAL010000237.1 GCA_023427705.1 Bacillota bacterium
CTTCAGATCAATTTTACTTAAACTCTCCAGAAGAAATGTGGGAGATGTTTTCTTATATTCCAGAAGCACTAGAAAATACTACGAAAATAGCAGAACAATGTAATTTCAATTATGAATTTCACGTTTCAAAATTACCTAAATTTCCAGTGCCAGAAGGTAAAGAACCTTTTGATTACTTAAAAAATCAGTGTTATTCAGGTTTAGTTGAAAGATATGAGATATTTAGTGAATTTTTAAATAAACCACTAAATGTTGAAGAGTTTGTGGATTATTATAAAGAAAATGAAGAAGCTTGTGGATATATTGAAAGATTAGAATATGAATTATCAGTAATTAGGCAAATGGGATATGTAGATTATTTCTTAATTACTTGGGATTTTATAAGATTTTCTAATGAAAATGGTATTCCAACAGGACCTGGACGTGGATCAGCAGCAGGTTCTATAGTAGCTTATACATTAGGGATAACCAAGATAGATCCAATAAAATATAGTTTACTTTTTGAAAGATTTTTAAATCCGGAAAGAGTAAGTATGCCAGATATAGATTCTGATTTCTGTTATGAAAGAAGACAGGAAGTTATAGATTATGTTGTTGATAAATACGGTGTTAATAATGTATCTCAAATTATAACATTTGGAACTATGGCACCTAGAGCTTGTATAAGAGATGTAGGAAGAGCTATGAATTATTCTTATGCAGAAGTAGATAGAATAGCAAAAATGATTCCAACTATGCTTGGAATTACAATAGATAAGGCTTTAGAAATAAATCCAGAGCTTAAAGCAGCATATAATAATGAAGAAAGAGTAAAGCATTTAATAGATCTTAGTAAGGATCTAGAGGGGTTACCTAGGCATTCATCTACACACGCAGCTGGTGTAGTAATAGCTTCTAAACCATTAGTTGAATATGTGCCGCTCCAAAAAAATGAAGACTCTATAGTTGCACAATTTGATATGACAACATTAGAGGAATTGGGATTATTAAAAATGGACTTCCTTGGACTTAGAACTTTAACTGTTATGAATGATGCAGTGAAGATGATAAAGGAAAACCAAGGAATAGAAATTAACTTAGACAAGATAGAATTTGAAGATAAAGAAGTTTATAAAATGCTTGGTGAAGGTAAAACAGCAGGGGTATTCCAATTAGAATCTCCAGGTATGACATCATTTATGAAGGAATTAAAACCAGACTGCTTAGAAGATATTATAGCAGGTATATCTCTTTATAGACCAGGTCCTATGGCTGAAATTCCTAGATATATAGAGTGTAAACAGAATCCAGATAAGGCTAAATATGAAGCTCCTGAACTTGAAGATATATTAAATGTTACATATGGAGTAATGGTTTATCAAGAACAAGTTATGGAGATAGTAAGAAAGTTAGCCGGATATTCTATGGGAAGAAGTGACCTTGTAAGAAGAGCCATGTCTAAGAAGAAACACAAGGTTATGGAGGAAGAACGTAAAAACTTTATATATGGAATAGTTGATGAAAATGGGAACATAGAAGTTCCAGGATGTAAAAGAAATGGAATATCTGAAGAAGCTGCAAATAAGATATTTGATCAAATGATGGATTTTGCATCCTATGCATTCAATAAGTCACATGCAGCAGCTTATGCAGTTATAGGATATCAAACTGCATATTTAATGAAATACTATCCTGTTGAAACAATAGCAGCCATGCTTAATTCAGTTATGGGAACTAGTGAAAAGGTGGCACATTATATTGCATTTGCAGAAAGTTTAGGAATACAAGTGCTTCCACCTGATATAAACGAAAGTTACTCAAAGTTTACTGTTAAGGGTGATAAAATTAGATTTGGATTAGCTGCTATAAAAAATGTAGGATTTAATGTTGTTGAAGCTTTAGTGGAGTCAAGAAATAAAAAGGGTTCATTCGAATCATTAATGGATTTTATTAATAAGATAGATTTATCATCAATTAATAAAAGAGCTATTGAAAGTTTAATAAAAGCAGGTGCTTTAGACTGTTTTAATATCTATAGATCAAAGCTATTAGCTGTTTATGAAAAGTTAATGGATGGAGTTGCTAATGAAAAAAAGAGAAATATAGATGGGCAGATAAGTTTATTTGGAATAGAGGAAGAAATAGAACTTCCAGAGATTAACTATCCAAATATAAAAGAATTTGCCAAGAAAAATTTATTATCTATGGAAAAAGAAATGACAGGATTATATTTATCAGGACATCCACTAGATGAATATTCAGATAGCCTTAAGGTACAGACATCTACTAATATAGAAAGAATATATAAGTCATATGAGATAATAAAAGAAAACTTCAATCCTGATGATTTGACAGAAGATATAATCCGTGATGATGAAAGGGTTATTCTTGGTGGAATAATAGCAGAGTATAATCAGAAAATAACTAGAAATAACACTATGATGGCATTTTTGAAGTTAGAGGACTTAACTGGCATAATAGAAGTAATAGTATTTCCAAAGACTTTAGATAAAGTTAGAGAAAGTTTAAGAGAAGATGCTTTAGTTGTTATTAAAGGAAGAGTAAGTATTAAAGAAGATGAACTTCCAAAATTAATATGTGAAACTGTTGAGCCTTTAGAAAAAATAAATACATCAAAAGTTTATATAAGAGCTAAAGATTTAGCAGAAGGAAAAGCATTGATGAAAGAATTTAGAGAAATGCCTGATTATTATAAGGGAGATACTACTGTATATTTATTTACAGAAAACGATAGAAAAAGTTATAGGATGCCCAAAGATATTTGGATAAATCTTGAGTCAGATGCAATAGCTTATTTTAGAGAAATAATAGGCGATGAAAATGTTAAGGTAATAGAATAAAATAATTGAAGTTTACATTTGTTAATCAATAAAATTTTTATATAGATTTAGCACTTGTAGACTTCATTTTATTAGAATGACATTTTAATATTGTTTTAAAGAGCAGAAAGATATTTTACTATTAATATCTAATACTAGAATAAATTAACAAAAACGTAAATGAAAAAATTTACAAAAGCTAAATAAGAAAAAAATATTATTTAATATATAAATTGAAAAAAATAGGTTATAATATAACCTATGAAGAATAAAAAAAGTCGAGAAAAATCATATTATTGTACTTATTTTAGTTGCATAAACTGAATTTAGAAAGTAAAATAAAAACGATGATAAAAAATAGTAAAAAATTATTAATGTGGTAAAAAATAAAATTATTATAGTAAGTAAAAAATGGATAATTCCACATATAGTGGGACAACCTTTGTCCCAGTGGTGTTAAGGAGGAAACAACATGAAAAAAATAGCTATTTTAACTAGTGGTGGAGACGCTCCAGGAATGAACGCAGCAATAAGAGCCGTTGTAAGAACTGCTTTGCATCATGGTATTGAAGTAATGGGAGTTCAAAGAGGATATAGTGGTTTAATTAATGGAGAATTATTCCCAATGGACAGATCATCAGTTTCTGATATCATTCATAGAGGTGGTACAATATTAAGAACAGCTAGATGCCTAGAATTTAAGAAGGAAGAAGTAAGAGTAAGAGCTACTAAAATCTTAAAGGCTTATGGCGTTGATGCATTAGTAGTAATTGGTGGAGATGGATCATTTACAGGAGCTAAACTTTTATCAAAATTAGGAGTTAAGACTGTAGGTCTACCAGGAACTATAGATAATGATTTAACTTATACTGATTTAACAATAGGATTTGATACAGCGTTAAATACAGTAATAAATGCAATAGATAAAATTAGAGATACATCTACTTCTCATGAAAGAGTATCAATAGTAGAAGTTATGGGAAGAGATTGTGGAGATATTGCTTTATATACTGGTATAGCAGGTGGAGCAGAATATATAATTACACCAGAAAAAGGTTTTGATAAAGATGAACTTTGTAGAATAATATTAGAAGGAAAAAGAAAAGGAAAAATTCATAATCTAGTATTATTAGCAGAAGGTGTTGGTGGAGCTCAAGATTTAGCTAAATATGTTGAAGGAGTTACAGGAATTGAAACTAGAGCAACAGTATTAGGACATATTCAAAGAGGTGGTAGTCCAACAGTAACAGATAGAGTTTTAGCTTCAAGAATGGGTTCTAGAGCAGTTGAAGTCCTTATAGAAGGAAAAACTTCAAGAGTAATAGGAATAAAGAATAATGAAATAATTGATCAGGATATAGATGAAGCTTTAGCATTAGAAAGAACATTCGATGAAAAATTATTTGAAATAGCAAATGAAATTTCATCTTAAGCTTTGAAAAGACTTGATTTATTATTGAAAATATAATAAATTATTTAGGTTAAGTGAAAAATAAAATATATACTTAATTAAAGGAGTGTTTCATACATGAGAAAAACTAAGATGATTTGTACTATAGGTCCAGCAAGTGACAGCCCAGAAGTATTATCAAAGATAATTGAAGCTGGAATGAATGCGTCAAGACACAACTTTTCACATGGAGATCATGCAGAGCATGCAGTTAGAATAAATTTAGTAAAAGATTTAGCTAAAAAATACAATAAAGAAATAGCTGTAATGTTAGATACTAAGGGTCCAGAAATTAGAACTGGGAAATTTGAACCTAAGAAAGTTGAATTAAAATCAGGTAGTGATTTTGCAATATATGCAGGCGGAGATGTTGTAGGAGATACAACTAAATGTGCAGTAACTTACGAAGGATTAGCAAACGATGTTAAGCCAGGAGATACTATATTAATAGATGATGGTTTAGTTGGATTAAGAGTTGAATCAATCGAAGGTAACAAGATAAACTGTAAAGTTATGAATACAGGTTTTGTTGGAACTCATAAGGGAGTTAATGTTCCAGGAGTAGCAATTCAATTACCTGCTTTAACAGAAAAAGATATAGCAGACTTAAAATTTGGATGTGAAATAGGAGTAAACTTAGTTGCAGCATCATTCATAAGAAAAGCTGCTGACGTAGAAGCTATAAGAAAAGTATTAGTTGAAAACGGTGGAGAACACATTCAAATATTCTCAAAGATAGAAAACCAAGAAGGTGTTGATAATATAGATGCTATATTAGAAGCTTCTGATGGTATAATGGTTGCTAGAGGAGA
>JAEZAL010000262.1 GCA_023427705.1 Bacillota bacterium
ATAAAGGAGAGCTTATGAAGAAGTTTTTTAAAGTTTTGGGAATAATAATACTTTTAATAACTTTATGTCTTGGAACTATTGCTTTTTTAATTAGAGATAAAATAAAGTTAACTATTAATATACTTAATAAGTATTCGGAGTTTGTTGAAGAAAATAATTTACTAGCAGGAAGTGAAATCTCTATTAATGTAGAGAGTAAAAAAGATTATGAAGAAGTTGAATATAAAAATACAAATGGAGTTCCCTTAACATTAGATATTTTTGATGCAAAAAAAGAACTTAGAAATGGATCACCTGTTATCATATATGTTCATGGTGGAAGCTGGGTTTATGGTAATAAAGAAATCCCTAATGCCATATCACCATTACTTGATGCTTTCAGAGAAGAAGGTTATGCAATAATAAGTACAAGTTATGAACTTATGAGAGGAGAAGAAAATTTTAACAAACAAATAAGTGATGTGAAGGATACTATTAGATGGGTTTATAAGAATAAAGAAAAATATAACTTTAATGTAAATAAAATAGGAATAATTGGAGCTTCTTCAGGTGCACATCTATCTTTAATGGCAGCATATAGTAGTGAAGATGACTTTGTTGATGATGAAGAGTTGAAAGACTATCCTTCTAAAGTAAAATATTTAATAGATTTCTTTGGACCAACTGATTTAAATACTTTAGATATGAATGATGTAAATTGGGATTTAGAACAAATTATTAATTCAGTTGGAGATAGTAGAGAAGAAGTATTAGATAAATATAGTCCAATAAATTATGTAGATGAAAAAGAACCTAATACATTAATAATTCATAGCAGGAAAGATAATATTGTTCCATATGAAAATGCTGAAACATTGTATGAAGAATTAATAAATAAAAATAATAAGGCTAGCATAATAACTTTAGAAGGAGCAACTCATGATTTTTCTGAATTTGATATGGAAGAAATAGTAGCTGTGGGTACTAAAATGTTAGAATTTATAGTTAGAAATATGTAAGCATAAGAATATTAAATAATAATTTAGCCAATTATATTAAGTGAAACAAGTTTTAAAAAACAAAGGAGGATAATTATGAAAGTAGTAGTTGTTGGTTGTACTCATGCTGGAACTTCAGCGATTGTTAATTTAAAAATATTACATCCTGAAGCTGAAATAGTTGTATATGAAAAAAATGATAATGTATCTTTCTTATCCTGTGGAATTGCACTTAGTGTTGGAAAAGTAGTTACTGAACCAGAGAAGTTATTTTATAATTCTCCAGAAAAGTTAGCAGAAAGCGGAATTACAACTAGGATGAAGCATGAGGTTTTAGATATAGATTTTGATAATAAAAAAGTAAAGGTTAAGAATTTAATAACCAATGAAGAATTTGAAGATAGTTATGATAAATTACTTTTAACATTGGGTTCTTGGCCAATTGTTCCTAACTTTGAGGGTATAGATTTAGAAAATATTTTATTATGTAAAAATTATGATCATGCAAAAATTATTGATGAAAAGAAAGGTTCAGCTAAAAATGTAATAATAATTGGAGCTGGTTATATAGGAGTAGAACTTGCAGAAGCTTTTGAAGTTCTAAATAAAAAAGTTACATTAATAGATGCAGAAGATAGAATAATGTCCAAGTATTTAGATAAAGAATTTTCAGATATTGCTGAAAAGGAATTTACTAAGAGGGGAATAAAATTAGTTTTAGGAGAAAAGGTAGTAAGATTTGAAGGGAATAATGGAAAAGTTGAAAGGGTTGTAACTGATAAAGGCGAATATGATGGAGATTTAGTAATACTTTGTATAGGATTTAGACCTAATACAAAATTAATTGAAGGAAAGCTGGATACTTTAAAAAATGGTGCTATTATTATTGATGATTATATGAGAACAAGTAAAGAAGATGTATTTGCAGCGGGAGATTGCTGTATGGTAAGATACAATCCAGCAAAGGATAATAGATATATTCCTCTTGCAACTAATGCTGTTAGAATGGGAATGCTAATTGCTAGGAATATAGAAAAACCTTCATTAAAGTATATGGGGACACAAGGAACTTCTGGTATAAAAATTTATAATATTTGTATTGCTTCTACTGGACTTACAGAATCAAGTGTAAAGGCTACAACTAATTTAGATGTAGATAGTGTTACCATTCATGAAAATAATAGACCAGAATTTATGCCTAATTACCATGATGTTATGGTAAAATTGGTTTTTGAAAAAGGAAGCAAGAGGATAGTCGGAGGACAAATAGCATCAGAAGTAGATATGACTGAGCATATGAATACTTTATCAGTAGTTATTCAAAATAATATGACTATAGATGAATTAGCAATGACAGATTTTTTCTTCCAACCTCATTTTAATAAGCCTTGGGGAATACTTAATCAAGTTGCTTTAAAGAAAATAGATTAGGGCCATAAATACTTTATCAATTTGATAAAAAATCAAAAAGTTTGGCTTAAAGCTAGGAAAATAACAAATTTAACCAAAGTGATAAAGAGTTATCATAATGATAACTCTTTATTTTTTTCTTCATTTTATAAGAAGATAGTTATTATATTTTTGAAACTTATATCCTCTGAAATGGCTAAAAACATAGTGTTTATCTATTTTTTATAAAAAGAAATAAATAAAAATCTATTTAAAAACTTTAAATAAATTGGCACAGCATTTGCTATATATAAAAGTAAAGGTCAATAAGTATATTTATATAAAATATAAGGAGGAGAAAAAATGGATTTTAAGGTGATAAAAACAAAGGCAGAAGGATATGAAAAGCAAATGACTAAATTTTTAAGAGATTTAGTGGCTATTCCTGGTGAAAGCTGTGAAGAAAAAGGTGTTGTTGAGCGTATTGCTGAAGAAATGAAAGCAGTAGGATTTAATAAAGTTGAAATAGATCCACAAGGTAATGTTTTAGGATATATGGGAACTGGTGAAACTTTAATAGGATTTGATGCTCATATTGATACTGTTGGTATCGGAAACAGAGATAACTGGAACTTTGATCCATATGAAGGATATGAAACAGATACTGAAATAGGTGGACGTGGAACTTCAGACCAATTAGGAGGAATAGTTTCAGGAGTTTATGGTGCTAAAATAATGAAAGACTTAGGTCTTTTAAATGAAAAATATACAGTTTTAGTTGTTGGAACAGTTCAAGAAGAGGACTGCGATGGTCTTTGTTGGGAATATATAATTAAAGAAGATGGAATAAGACCAGAATTTGTTGTTTCTACAGAGCCTACAGATGGTGGTATTTACAGAGGACAAAGAGGAAGAATGGAAATTCGTGTTGATGTTCAAGGGGTTTCTTGCCATGGTTCAGCTCCAGAAAGAGGAGATAATGCAATTTATAAAATGGCTGAAATATTAATGAACATTAGAGATTTAAATGAAAATGATGCAGCTGAAGGTAAAGATATAAAAGGATTAGTAAAGATGTTAGATGAAAAATATAATCCAAAATGGAAGGAAGCTAACTTCTTAGGAAAAGGAACTATTACAACTTCTGAAATATTCTTTACATCACCAAGCCGTTGTGCTGTTGCTGATTCTTGTTCAATATCATTAGATCGTCGTATGACAGCAGGTGAAACTTGGGAAAGCTGTTTAGATGAAATTCGTGAGCTTCCAGCAGTAAAGAAATATAATGCAAAAGTAAGTATGTATAACTATGATAGACCAAGCTATACAGGATTAATATATCCAATTGAATGTTATTTCCCAACATGGGTAATTCCAGAAGATCATATGGTTACAAAATCAATGGAAGAAGCTTATAGAGGTCTTTATGGAGATACTAGAAGTGGTGCAGCTAATGCTGATGAAATGAGAAAAGCTCGTCCTCTTACTGATAAATGGACATTCTCTACTAATGGAGTGTCAATTATGGGACGTAATGGAATACCAGTAATAGGATTTGGACCAGGAGCAGAAGCACAAGCACATGCTCCAAATGAAATGACTTGGAAAGAAGATTTGGTTAAGTGTGCTGCTGTATATGCTGCATTACCAACAATATATTGTACTAATAAAGAAAAATAATTATAAATATAAAAAATGAAGGGTAGGAATAAAAAAATGGATTTAATGGATAAGTATATAAGTGAACTAAATAAACTAGATTTTTCGAAAATGTATAATGATGATTTTATGGAAACTTGGAAAAAGAGTGACGATGAATTAAAGGCTGTATTTACAGTAGCTGAAGCTTTAAGAGACTTAAGAAAAAACAATATATCAACAAAGATATTTGATAGTGGACTTGGAATTTCTTTATTTAGAGATAATTCTACGCGTACAAGATTTAGCTTTGCATCAGCTTGTAACCTTTTAGGATTAGAAGTTCAAGATTTAGATGAAGGAAAATCTCAAGTAGCTCATGGAGAAACAGTTAGAGAAACTGCTAACATGGTATCTTTTATGGCAGATGTTATTGGTATTAGAGATGACATGTATATAGGCAAGGGAAATACTTACATGAGAGAAGTATCTAAAGCTGTAAGAGAGGGATATGAAGAAGGAACATTAGAGCAAATCCCTACATTAGTTGATTTACAATGCGATATCGACCATCCAACTCAAGCTATGGCAGATGCATTACATTTAATTAATGAATTTGGTGGAATTGAGAACTTAAAGGGTAAGAAAGTTGCTATGACTTGGGCTTATTCTCCATCTTATGGTAAACCATTATCAGTTCCACAAGGAATTATTGGATTATTAACAAGATTTGGTATGGATGTTGTTTTAGCTCATCCAGAAGGATATGAAGTAATGCCAGAAGTTGAAGAAATAGCTAAAGAAAATGCAATTAAGTCTGGTGGTTCATTTACTAAGACAAACTCTATGGAAGAAGCATTCAAGGATGCAGATATAGTATATCCAAAGAGTTGGGCTCCATTTGTTGCAATGGAAAAGAGAACTGATTTATATGGAAATGGAGACTTTGACGGAATCAAAGAATTAGAAAAAGAATTACTTGCTCATAATGCAGAACACAAAGATTGGCAATGTACTGAAGAATTAATGAAGACTACTAAAGACGGAAAAGCTTTATATTTACATTGCTTACCAGCAGATATTACTGGTGTTAGTTGTGAAACAGGAGAAGTTGAAGCTTCAGTATTTGATAGATATAGAAAACCATTATATAAAGAAGCTAGTTATAAACCATATGTAATTGCAGCTATGATCTTCTTAAGTAAGGTTAATAACCCACAAGAAGTATTAGCTAAATTAGAAGAAGCTAAAAAAGACAGACATATGAAATAGACTTAACACTTAAAATCAGGCTTTTATCCAAGAAAAAAATAAAAGGATAAAAGCCTTAAAAATTAAAATATCATAAATTCTGAAAGTTTGAGGGAGAGAATTATGAAAAAGAGAATTGTAATAGCGTTAGGCGGAAATGCATTAGGTAATAATTTGGCAGAACAAATGAGTGCAGTTAAATCAACAGCAAAGGCTATTGTAGATTTAATTGAAGAAGGACATGACGTTGTAATATCTCATGGAAATGGCCCACAAGTTGGAATGATAAATCTTGCAATGGATGCATTAGCAAAAGCAGATACAAAATATTCATCAATACCAATGTCAGTATGTGTAGCTATGAGCCAAGGATATATAGGATACGATTTACAAAATGCTATTAGAGAAGAATTATTAAATAGAAATATTAATAAATCTGTTGCAACTATAATTACTCAAGTGGAAGTGGATAAAAATGATAAAGCTTTCGAAAACCCAACAAAGCCAATAGGAAGTTTTATGACAAAAGAAGAGGCCGATGTATTAATTTCTAAGGGAGTTAATGTTATTGAAGACGCTGGAAGAGGATATAGAAGAGTAGTTGCTTCTCCAAAACCAAAGAGCATTGTTGAAATTGAAGTTATTAAAAATTTAGTAGATTCAGGTAATGTAGTTATTGCTTGTGGTGGTGGTGGAATTCCAGTAATGAAGGAAGGAAATCATTTAAGGGGAGCAAGTGCAGTTATTGATAAGGACTTTGCAAGTGCTACATTAGCAAAAGAATTAAATGCAGATTTTCTAATAATTTTAACTGCAGTAGAAAAGGCAGCTATTAATTATGGAAAAGAAAATGAAAAATGGTTAGATAATGTTTCTGTAGAGGAAATGAAGAAATATGTTGAAGAAGGACATTTTGCACCAGGTTCTATGAGACCTAAAGTTGAAGCAGGTATAGAATTTGCTGAATATAAAGAAGGAAGTTCATCACTAATTACTTTATTAGAAAAAGCAAAGGATGGAATTTTAGGTAAGACTGGTACAAGAATAACAAAATAGATTTAGGGGTGAAAAATAATATGTCTGAAAAAATACAATGGAAGGAAAACACCATGCCTAAAAATGAAGTTGCTTTAGATTTTTTAAGCATGAGTGAAATAAATAAAGCTAGGAATTTTCATAAAAGTTTTCCTGAATATAGTGTTACACCATTAGTTAATTTAGATAAATTAAGTGAAAAATTAGGTGTTGCTAATATATTTTTAAAAGATGAATCATATAGATTTGGATTAAATGCATTTAAGGTTCTTGGTGGATCTTATGCAATGGCTAAGTATTTAGCTAAAATATTAAAGATGGATATCAATGATTTACCTTATGATAAGTTAATATCAGATGATATCAGGGAAAAGCTAGGAGATATTACTTTTGTAACAGCAACTGATGGAA
>JAEZAL010000304.1 GCA_023427705.1 Bacillota bacterium
ATAAATCTCCCCAAATTCCATTTTGACCTAGAATAAGCGAAGCAATATTTAATAATTGAGAGTCATACCCGTCATCAGGTAAATAGTGAGTTAAAAATAGAACTGATGGAATCCATTTATCATAACCTAAAATTCTTCTTGCTATACAAGCTCTAGCAGGACCAGGATGAACAAAAATATTAGACCAAGTATTAGGTTCTCTTTTCATATTATAATCTACAAAGTATGGACCATTATTAATAGCAAAATACTTACCAGATGAAAGGAATCCTAAGCCTGTACAACGCCCTGGTTCAGTTATATCAAAATCAAAGATAACTTCAGGATGTTTTTCACATACATAATCAATAATTTTTACTAAATATCTTACAACATTAAATGAATAGTTTTCTCCACATTCTTCAGGTGAGTTATTATTTGTTCCGTGATAATGGTTACCTTGTTGACAACCTTCCATTCCTACAGCATCCCATTTAATATATGAAATACCTAACTCTTCAATTATTTCACATAAACGTGAAGCATATCTTTTCCAATAACCCGAAACCAAACACATCTCATAACTTTCTTCTGTTTCCCAAATCTCATGTGGTTCTTTCACAGAATCTCTCATATTAATAACATTATCTTTTTGTGATAAATACATTTCACTTGTTTTTCCTGCTGCAATTGGATTAAACCAAATTCCTAGTTTCATACCATAAGAATCTATTTTTTTCTTAATGAGTCTTAATTTATCTGGGAATTTTTCTTCATTTATTAACCAATCTCCAGTTTGCTTATACCAACCTGTATCAATAACAAATACTTCTATTCCCATTTGATGAGCAACATCAATTTCTTTATCCATTCTTTCAAATGTCATATCAGTTAAATATTTATTGCCATTCCATCTTTTATTTCTTTCTTGAAAATTCCATGTATTATAGAAAATATATGGTTTTCTACTTTCAATATTCAAAGTACAATATTTTAATTGGAATATTCTATACTGATTAGCTAAAGAATCTTTATCACCTTTGACTGCACCAAACTGAAACCAAATCGTTTCAAAGCTATTATTACTATCAATTAATTGATTGGAAACATAATTTCCTTTTACAGACTTAACTGAAATTTCACTACCCTCTTTTTCAAAGCCTAAAAACTTATTTGGATATTGTGACCCATGCTCATAAGCTAAAAGTAAAGATATATCTTCTCTTTCCTCAACAAGAATTGGTCCCATAATTTGATTTTCATTATTAAATGCATCATTTTCTGTTATTACATGAGTATGATACATATAATCATAATCTGAAATTCTTAATTCAGTTCTTTTGCTTCCCTTCAAAGATTTATATCCACAATAAAAAATATTATCTATACCATTATGCTTTGTTAGATATCTTGCTTCATTTGAATATAAATTATATTTGAATCTAATAATTGGGCTTTTATCACTAACACGAATAACAAGATCTATACTCATATTATTAGTAAGTATTGAAGAATAGATTATTTCTTCAATATTTTCATTAAGTTTATTTCTTTCTTTATAAATAAACTTTTGAGTAGGAACAACATTTTCATTATCTATTTCAAAAGATGGCATTTGAATCGAAATCTGTAAATTTTCATCTATAATGTAGTTAAATAAAAAATCTTGTCCCATTTCAATTTCAAAATAATTATTTTTATACATTTTTCCCTCCATAATATACAATCTTTATTTTTATCTTCACAACTTAATACAACTCTATAGATTAATAGAAGGTATTATCCTTAGGTAATTAACAATGAATAGACTCACAAATATATAGTTAACCACTTTTCTTAAATTAGCTAAAACTTGACTTTTTTCTATTTAAATAAATTTATTTGCACAAATAAAATAAACGCTTACATGATTAGTTTATCACGCTATTTTTTCTTTTAGTATAGAATTATTTGTTTTATATATGTCTTTTTTTTACCTTTTAATTGAAATAAAAATAATTATATATTAAAATTCATATTATGAAACAATATAAAGAAACAAGCACTTCATTACTTTATAAATCTCTATCTGATTTTATTATTTTTAATGCAGGTTATGAGGCATGTGAACCAAATCATATATTTGGTCCTGCTTTTCGTGAATTTAATTTAATCCACTTTGTCATGGATGGAAAGGGAGAACTTACAATAGACAATCATACATTTCAGTTATCGAAAGGAGATACTTTTATTATACCTGCTAATAAAATATCTACTTATAAAGCTAATCAAAATAATCCATGGACTTATGTTTGGTTAGGTTATTTAGGTATTAATTCAGAAAAATATACTTCACAGTTATTAAGGGCCAATGAAGAAATATATGTTTTTAAAAATCTTAATAATGAGTATTATTACAATGAAATTAATAAAATACTAAACATGCATAATAACCAAAATAGTATGTTTTTTAGAGCCAATAGTATTTTGTTAGAGATTTTTGCTAATCTATTTGATGAAATAGGAATAAAAGATAATTTAGATTCAAAAGCTACAGCAATGGAAGAGATAAAATATTATATTGATTTAAATTATCAACTTAATTTAACTGTTTCTAAAATTGCAGAGAAGTTCGGTTTTAATTCTAGCTATTTATCTAGAACCTTCTCTAACAAATTTGGAATTTCACCTAAACAATATATTTTGAAAAAGAAAATAAATAAAGCTTGTGAATTATTGATTACTACTGATTTAAATGTTTCAATAATAGCTAACTCATTATCCTTCGATGATCAACTAGCTTTTTCTAAAATATTTAAAAAGAACAAAGGTTGTTCACCACTGCAATTTAGAAAGAATAATGAAATCTCTAAATCATAATTTATTGAAATCTATTATTTTATAGTGCTATTTATTACCTCATAGACTGTAAAAAAATTACTTATCTATCTAATTGATTTATACTAAAAAACTTCTTAGTAAATATTAATCACTAATATGTGTACAATTAATCATTTATATGTATATAAATGGTATAATATATATATAGTAGTATTTTAGGATAAAAGGAGGAATTTAATTTATGAGTATAAATCAATTAGTGGATTTACACAACCATACCACCTGGTCTGATGGTACAAATAAGGTAGATGAACTAATAGAAAATGCCATTAAGCATAATATAAGCGCAATTGGTATAACTGATCATTATAGTACCTCTAAGTGTCCATCAATCTCACCCTCAAAATTAAATAAGTATATCAACGACCTTACAAAATCTAAAACTAAATACGAAAACAAAATAAAGCTATTAAGAGGTATAGAAATTAACTGCTTCCCATTTAATGACTTACATAAAATTCAATATAACGATATTAATAAATTGGATTATGTTCTTTTAGAATATCTTGAGTACTTAAATCCCTCTATTTCCTTAGATGATATAGCAAAATTTATAAGCAATTTTAAAATCAGGGTTGGGCTAGCCCATACTGATTTAATTAAATTTGCAAGTAGATATAAGGATTTAGAAGAAGGTCTAAGAGAAATATTAAAATTCCTAAAAAACAATAATATATTTTGGGAACTTAATATAAATTCTCGTTCTGATCATTACTACAATTTTATAATAGGCTCAAATGATAATATAAAATTATTAAAAAGATTACTTAAAGAATATGATATAGAGGTGACAGTAGGTTCCGATAATCATGACTTATTGGACTATGAATTCAAAAGAATAGAAAACGCCAATATCTTTTTAAAAGAATATAATTTTTTAAATGTTGAAAATTTCTAACTTAATATTCAGTATAAAGGTGCTGTCGCACAATGTAAAATGAATAATGAAAAATGTAAAATTAATGAAGAAACTCCTTTAAGAGTTTCTAAAATATATATTTTTTATTAATTCGTTTCGAATTACATCAATAATTCTACATTTTACATTCTACGTTTTTAATTAAGGAGCTGTTGTACAGCCCTTTATATTATATTAAAGTATTTTACATACATCTACCCAAGAAATATATTGTGAATACTCTTCTAGTTCCTTCATAGAAAGTTCAATTGCACTATTTGAGCTACCACAGGCAGGAAAAACAGTTTCAAATCTTTGAAGTGATATATCTAAATATGTATCTACACCTTCATTTACAGCAAAAGGGCAAACCCCTCCAACAGCATGACCAATTAAAGACTCTGCTTCATTAAAAGAAAGCATTTTTGCTTTTGCCCCAAATTGAGCCTTATACTTAGGATTATCAATTTTTACATCTCCTGCAGTAACAACTAATATGACTTTATCCCCAACATGAAATGATAATGTTTTTGCAATACGACTTTCCTCACAATTTACAGCTTTTGCAGCAAGTGCAACTGTAGCACTTGAAGCATCAAACTCTTGTATTCTTTCTTCAATTCCTAGTTTCTTAAAATATTCTCTTACTTTCTCAATAGCCACTTTTTATCCTCCTATGTTTTTACTAATTTATTATAACTATTATACAATAAACTCTATTTAATATAATAGAAAATTCAAATTATTTAAATTGACCAAAAATATTGTCATTGTTATAATTTATGTAAACAATTAAATTAAGCAATTATAGTGAACTTAAGAAGAAAATTAGGTGCAAACACCGTATTTAAAAACAACATTTTAAATTTCTATTGAAAGGAAGTATCTTATGAAAATCACTCATATAACTGTTGTTTTCTATAGTGCAACAGGGAATACAAGAAAAGTAATTACTAGAATTGCAAAAAACATTCAAGAAATATTGCAAGTTCCTATTAGCTATATAA